>CAZVYV010000420.1:0-3239 GCA_964630985.1 uncultured Occallatibacter sp. | reverse complement strand
TGGAGCAGATTAAGAATTACGGCGCTGGTATGTTTGGTAAAAGAACAGGCGGCACCAGCGGTCTCGGTATTGGTATGGGACAATCGGAAGAGTAAGGAGATAATTATGGCAGAACCAGTAATTCCTACCCCGTTGACATCAGGCGCAACAGACCAGGGCGGTCCTGGCGGCATTCCCCCATCTCCTCAACCTCAGCCTGCTGCTGCTCAACCTGCGTCTGATGCTCAAATGATCGCACAGGGTGCTCAGGTAACGTCGCACGGCATGCCCGCAGTGATCCCGGGGTCTACTCCTACGCCCACACAGGCATCGACTGTGGCTCAATCCGGACAACCCACGACGGCACAACCGGCACAACCGACACCTCAAAGTCTTCACTCTAAATTATACGACTCTATCCTAAGAACGCTGGCTCCGCCAACTCGGTATATTGATGCCCAAGGGAATCCCCAACAGACACGTCCGAGTCTCAGCCATTCTATCTTATCGGGAGTCGTGGCTGGCATGCTTACACCGACGTCTTATCGTGAGGGCTCATTCGGTCCAATAGCGGACACTCAGGCTACCGCCGCAAACGCTTTTAAGGGTGGTCAAGAGCAGGCACAGAAACAGATGGACGCTGTTCAAAAGCAAGTCGAGGACATCAAGGCAGCAAAATTGAGTGCTGCGAAAACAAATGCTGACACGATGCATCTCTACGCCGCCACAGCGTTGGAACAAGGAACGATGGCGCAGCAGCAAGTAGATAATTTTGCTCCGACGTTGAAAATTGCTACTGATCACGATCAGAATTTACAACCGGGAGACCAGAAGGCGGTTCTGGCTAGTGGTATGACAATGGCTGATGCTTTGAAGCACCCGGAGTTTAGGGATGCAATGTTAAAGCACACTCTCGTTCCTGATGGCGTTATGGATGTAGACGACGGTCAGGGTCACATGATTCCAACGCAGACATTTAGTGTTATCGACCCGAATGTCAAGGTATCAATGAATAAGGATGCGATTGATATTGCGAGTCAAATAAATCCTCAGTGGAAAGCAGCGTTTGAAGGATCGGGCGGGTCGATGAAAATGCGACTTGGACAGATTCAGACGGCGACTAACCAAGTCAACTCGGTCCAGTATGCCGAGAACATATTTCAACAAGCCTCTGATTCTGATGACAAGTTTATTAAGTCACTCGGTCTTAAAGGCGACATCAAGGGTGAAATCATGTCTGCGGTTCGCCAAGGAACCCCGGGTTCTGCTCAAGCACTGCAGGCACTAATGGCTATGGAGAATGCGAAAGCCTCCGGGGGTTCGGGAGTGTTAGACTCTCTGGATAGACTGATTCATGATCCAGAGCATCGTGCTGGAGTTGCTAATATTTTGACTGCTCTAGGAACGACATCTGATAAAGTTGCTAAGTATGTCCAAGATGCCAGGAACGAACAAGTAAGATTGGCTGAAGTGGCAAGGCAAGGCGGTATCGGCGAGAAAGCCCCAGCTACTCCCGCACAATTAGAGGCTTACGAAAATTCCCGACAGGGTCTTCCTGCAGATCAAGTAGGGGACTTCATGAAACCTCCAGAGGGGGGTTGGACACAAGGTCAACTTGAAAAAGAACAACAACGGGTTGACACACAGAAGCATGACAATATTGTGTCGTCTCAGGCGGCGGCTGATCCTGACGCTATCGCTTCACTAGTTGGACTCACGATTGGTGCAGGCGATCTGACGGGCGGAAAGGATCTATTCACGGGTAACCGAGCCGTCAAGGGTCGAATTGCATACGACCTTGCTTCGGCTAAGACGGCGTCGGATATTGGATTGAATCCGATACACTATACGGCTGCGGCTATGAAGGCGAAACAGGAAAAGTTCGACGAGTATACTTCGACGAAGAACGGTTCAGTCGGGGCACAGTTGAACTCCTATAATACCTTCTTGACGCATAATGCTGATGCCGTTGAAGCCAGTGATGAATGGAAACGAACGAATTCTCCGCTGTTGAACAGACCCTTGTCTTGGTTGGCTGTCAATGCGGCAGATGACCCTGAATATATTAAGTTCAAGGCGTCTCTTCTTGCACCAGATAAGGAGTTCATGAACTTCCTGAATGCGGGGCATGCTGAGACAGTTGAAGACGCTAAGGCAGTGGCAGATATAACTAATGCTAATTCGACCCCGAAGCAGATCCTTGCAGCTTTTCAGCAACTCGCAAAGACGGCTGATGATCGAGCGGCAACGATTGGTGATTCGTATGTTGGGGTTGTGGGTACTACGTATCCTAATCTCATCAATGCGAATTCTCGTCAGGTTCTAAAGACTCTGGGAGTTCCGAGTCGTGCGGTTGCGTTCAATGGTGAGTTGCCCCGCAACCCAAACTTTGTTGCCCATCCTTCTGCGGCTACTTTGAATCCGATAACAGACCCAACCGTGGCTCGTCGTTTTCTTGCTGCAGCGGGGGGTGATACTGCCCGAGCGGTCGGGATGGCACGCGAGCATGGCTGGATTGTAAACCCCTAAGGAGTAGTATGTCCACTCAACCGATTTCATTATCAAGTTTGGGGAATGCCCCGACTTCTACAACTCCGGCTGATTCGACTTCACAATCACCCAACCAGCCAATATCCCTGTCGGCTCTGACGGCACCATCAGATACAGGAATGACCTCTCCGGGTGCGTCTGTTCCTCCTGAACAAGCAGAAATCCCGGGCGCTACAGGTTTTGAAAATACCTCGGCAACTACTTCAAGCGGTCGAGGTTTGCCGATGGCGAACAAAAAGGATGTACAAGAGGGATTGAAAAGAGAAGCGGCAGTAGGCGCAACTGTTGCTACTCTACCCTTTGCTCCTATTATATCGGAAGCTATTGGCGGGGCGATGGGTATTTCTGCTGCAGGAAAAGCCGTTGCTTCTGTGTTGTCTGGCGGTAGTATGGGTGCTCTACAATCGATTGCCGAAGATATCGCACGTGGAGAAAACCCGATTAGCTATCATCACTTGAATAAAACTGCACAACAAACCGTCATCGGGATGGTTCTGGGTGGGCTTTTTCATGGTGTAGCGTCGGCGGTTCCTGCCGTCAAGGATTTTGTTAATACGGCTCGTCAAGGGGCATCGATTGCTCAACCCGGAGCACAAGCCGCCGTCCGTGAAGGCGTAGCCGCTTCTGAGGCAGCACTTCCTGCTCCTGAAACGCCGGGAGCACCCGACATAACGTTGCCCAAGCCTTCAGATGCTGTACCACACAAGGGT
>CAZVYV010000419.1:0-3253 GCA_964630985.1 uncultured Occallatibacter sp. | reverse complement strand
CACCTAAGCAGCACATCCCAACACCGGGGCGCTACACGCGCGACTGGGAAAACCTTGAAGAAAGGTGGAACAAGTGAGATATGAGGCACTACGTTCTCATTGATGGCGTACTGACGTTGAGTACGCCCGACGTTATGCGCTGGATGCACAGAGTCTCTAAGGCTGTGCCCGCTGCCGATGAAGCGAAGGATGCAGAAGCCATCCGAGAAGACCGTTTGACAGCGTGGGAAATATTGGAGAACCTAGATGAGCTTTAAAGCACTCGAAGGGCTTGACGAAACCGATAGATTGTGATACTATTTATATAATCCGCAAAGGAGCCAAATGGCAAAGATAGCGTTTATCGAAGCGACTCTGCCCGAATTAAAGGGCGGCAAGATGTATCAGTCTGGCCGAGGAGAGGGCGCTAACGCCAAAGCAGCCATCAGCCGAGCGATGGGGGACATGCTCAAGAAAGTCAAGGGCAAGCGGGTGTCGGTGATTCAGGCCCGCATAACGCTTACCATCAAAGCAGAGGAGACCAATGAAACTCAAGTTTAAGGATGTTCTGCCGAATCCGTACAGAGATCTCAAGGGCAACCCTCTGCTTAAGGAGAAAATCGCTGAGCTGCTTTTGTCCATCAATGCTACGGGTTTTTGGGACAACTGTGTGGTCAGAAAGAACAAGGCCGGGAAGTATGAGTTGGCCTACGGCCATCACAGGGTTCAGGCTGCGATTGAAGCAGGCTTAATTGAGGCCGACTTCATCGTTAAGCCTTTGGATGACGCTATGCTTATCAAGGTGATGGACTTGGAAAACAGGGAAGCATATGCGTCTTCTCCTGCATCCGTGATTGAGTCCGTGAAGGCGGTAGTCGAGGCACTGGCCGAGGGTACCATCGGACCCTTTGAAGTGGACCCCAAGACTAACGCCCAGCACATTCGCTATGCGCCATCCTATGTGGCAGGCAAAAAACCTGAAGCCGTTGCAGGTGCGCGAGCATACACTTCCACACTGGTGGCCGAATTCCTAGGCAGAGTATACGCTAATGGTCGCGCTGACACGGCAGTTGAAGCCGCCCTCAACTTTCTGCACCTGAAGGAAATGGGCGCTATCACCAATGCCGTTCTGGTGAAGGACAACCAGCCCATCACTTCGAGAAAGTTGTTTGACATCACAGCGGAGATCAAACAGCGCACAGAAGTGATTGCAGAAAGGCGAGGGAAAACCCAAGCAGAGCTGAACGAACTTCGAGAGAAGCAGATGGCCGCGCAGAAGAAAGCCAAGGAAGATGAGAAAGCTGCAGAGGCAGAGCACAAGGCCCTCGTGCAGAAGCTGGCTGACGCCAAGCGTGATGAGAACAATCGTAAGGCAGATGCCCTAGCCGCTCAGATTAAAGAGGCCGATACCCGCGCGAGAGACAAAGAGGCACTCAACAAAGTGCGCAGGGCAGAACTGGACGCGCAGCTGGAAGCTAAGAAGGAATGGGAGAGCCAGCAGCGAATACAAGACGCGTACATGCCGATACGTCGGGATGTGGAGGCCATGATCGGAAAACTAGAAACGATGGTATCGGAACGTAATCCCTTGCGTGAACAAGTGAAGTCACTGGTAAATTGCAAGCGGGTCAAGCCGCAAGATTTGGTTCGCTTGCGGGTTGCTGCGATGGCTGTGGCTGACTGGTTTAGTGCTTGGGTCGCTCCGCAGTTCGCACCAGAGATGAAGGGCGCGCAGAAAGTGGCGGTGATGAAACGCAAGGCTGCACAAATTCGCACGGACAGGAGTGGTGCATGAAGACTAAGGAGAAGTTTATTGTGCAGGTCAAAGACCCCGACGTGGGTTGGGTTAAATCAAGGAACATAGGGGCTGACGGCGTGTACACCAAAGCCAGTGCCGTTCGCCGTGCATTGGAACAAGAGAAAGACACAGGCTGGGAGTACCGGGCAAAGGAGATCAAATGAAGCTCGACAGCACCGTGATGCATAGCGACGACATAGGCGCAGTGGTGGGCGAGTTCTACGGTACGCCCATACGTAAAGTCAACCTGATTGATGTGGAGCTTCGGGAAATCTCGGACTCACAACAGCGCGCACGGCACTTCCTAGCTGAAGAACCGAGCGTCATTGAAATTCTTCCCGATGAAGTCATCGTTGGCGGTATCATACGCAAGGTCACAGCCAAGGAGGCTCAGTAGTGAACTACCCTTACCGCACTGAAGCCCAGCAGGCCGCGCTTGAACGACTGCCCGCCACACCGTACGCAGAGGCCGACAGGCCATTCTTATTCACACAAAGGTACTCGCTCAGCCCTGACTACGACCCCTCTGATGTTGTGGCGAAACAGCAAGTCGATCTGCACGGCTGTATAGACAACCAATACTGGATGGCGCGCTGGAAGGAGAACCAATGCCAAGGATAACCCTAGATATATCCCAAAAGGAGCTAGATGCCCTCAGCAAGCTCAGTTTCAACGAACTGACCGCAGCACAGCTCGAACGTCTAGCCATTCTCGGGGAAGAGATGGGCGAGACGCAGCAGATCATCGGCAAGATCCTACGGCATGGGTATGACTCCCGCAATCCGAAGCAGCCAGCAAGCGGTACTAACCGCACCTTGCTGCAAGATGAATTGGGGCATGTGTTCTATGCTGTTGAGATGCTGATTGACGCCCATGATGTGGAACAGGGTGCCATCAATGCACAGACTGCTCACAAGAGAGACCGCATCAAGCACTACCTGCATCATCAGGAGGTGAAGTGATGGAGCTTAATGACCTGATCTTTCTGGCTGCAGCTGCCATCTACGCGACCAGAATCAACAAGAACATGTCCACCGCAGTAAAGCTAGCCAAAATGCTGTGGGCCGAAGTGATCAAGCAAGACAAGGAGAACTCCTAAGTGTACAAGAAAACGAAAGTCCATCGTGGGCCGATGGCCAAATGCGTTCAATGCATGGCTAAAGTTGCTGCGCAAGACCCAGCCTACGCCGCTCTAGTCACCAAGACAGCGCAAGCCGCTGAGAAAAGAACGAGGAGGAAATAATGGCACAGGGAGAATTCACCAAAGAAGAAGCACAGAACACCTTGGATACCGTGGATGACTTGTTCACAACTGGTATCCCAAAAAGCAAGCAGATGAACTACCTCGGACACCTCAACGACATTTGTCTGTTTCTTGAGGCGGCAAAAAGAGCGGCCCCAGCTGAGGCAAAGAAGTAGCGATGAGCGACATGGGCAGCTTCATGAGTAAGTTTGGCGGGTGTCCCGATTGTGAAG
>CAZVYV010000418.1:0-3256 GCA_964630985.1 uncultured Occallatibacter sp. | reverse complement strand
TCTGCACGCCGTCCAGGCCTTCCAGAATCGGCGTCATCAGCACGATCTGCGGCTTTTGCCCGTAGTGCCTTTGCAGTTCCCGCCCGCACAGCAGATTGAATTTCTGGTCCGTCCCGCCCAGCTCCACGTCGCACTCCAGGCACACCGAGTCGTACCCCTGCATCACCGGGTACAGCAGCTCATGCAGACTGATCGGCTGCTCTTCCTGAAATCGCTTGTGAAACTCGTCGCGCTCGAGCATCTGGCTCACCGTAAAGTGCGCCGTCAGCCGGATCGTCTCTTCGTACCCCAGCTTCCCCAGCCACTCCGAGTTGTAGCGCACCTCAGTCGCTTTCTCGTCGAGGATCCGGAACACCTGCTGCTTATACGTCTCCGCATTCTTGTCGATCTCGGCGCGCGTCAGCGGTTTCCGCGTCACGTTGCGCCCCGTTGGGTCGCCGATCAGCGACGTAAAATCGCCCACCAGAAAAATCACTGTGTGCCCCAGCTGCTGAAAGTGCCTCAGCTTGCGCATCAATACCGTGTGCCCCAGGTGCAAGTCAGGCGCTGTCGGATCGAACCCGGCCTTCACCCTCAACGGCCGTCCGGTCTTGCGGCTCTCCTCAAGACGCTCGCGCAGATCGGTCACGCGGATAATCTCCGCCGCGCCCTTCTGGAGCAGATCCATCTGTTCATCTACGGGTAGGAATGCTTGCATGTCCCAACAAGTATAAAGTTTGTGGCCAGCCGCGCTCTGCATACTCTTCGCCGCTGTATCCAAATCAACAATTCACGTTCTCGCAACCATCTCCCTGCATCCTGCCGCCCGCGTCATTCATCTCACCAAGCACCAGGAGAATTCCCCCATGCCCTCAGTCACTGGCCGTGCCATTCAGGTTCCCGCTGCCGGCGGAGCGTTCCAACTCGTCACAAGAGAATTTCCCGATCCCGGCCCCGGCCATGTGCGCATTCGCGTCCAGGCCTGCGGGGTCTGCCATAGCGATGTGATTACCAAGCTGGGCATTTTTCCGATCCAATACCCTCGCGTTCCCGGCCACGAAGTTGCCGGTGTGGTCGATGCCGTCGGCGCGGATGTGCCCCTCTTCAAAGTGGGCCAGCGAGTCGGCCTCGGCTGGCATGGCGGCCACTGCAATTACTGCATTCCCTGTCGCCGCGGCGATTTCATCCTCTGCCAGAACATGCAGATCTCCGGCATCACCTTTGACGGCGGCTATTCCGACTATGTCATCGCTCCGGCCAACGCTCTCGCATTCATTCCAGAAAGTCTCTCCCACGCCGACGCCGCCCCACTCCTCTGCGCCGGCATCACCACCTACAACAGTCTTCGCAACAGCGGCGCGCGTCCCGGCGACACGGTTGCCATCCTCGGCATCGGCGGTCTCGGCCATCTCGGCGTGCAGTACGCGGCCAAGAGCGGCTATCGCACTGTAGCCATCGCTCGTGGAGCCGACAAAGGCCCACTCGCCAAGCAACTAGGCGCGCACATTTACATTGACAGCACTACGCAGGACCCAGCCAAGGAACTTCAGAAGCTCGGTGGCGCAGTAGTCATCCTCGCCACGGTCACCAACGCTGAGTCTCTCGCCTCCGCGGTTGGCGGGCTCGGCCCGGGCGGCAAACTTATCATCAACGGCGTTCCAGAACAGCCATTCAATGTCAACGCTGGCGTGCTCGTCAACGGCCGCCGCTCCGTCGTCGGCTGGCCCTCCGGCACTGGCATGGACTCTGAAGACACGCTCAACTTCAGCGCGCTCTCCGGCATCAAAGCCATGATTGAAACCTATCCGTTGGAAAAGGCCGAAGAGGCCTACAACCGCATGATGAGCGGCAAAGCTCGCTTTCGCGTCGTGCTCGATATGGCCCAATAAATGCAATCACAGAAATGGCTGCCGCTGATGGCTCGCGGCCCGAGTTGCATCCGGCATCCAATCTGCCGTCGCGGCCATGCAATGCGGGCCTTCAGTCATTTCGCTATAATGGATTCATGCACCACCTTGCCTCACGTTACGCCCTGATCATCGCCGCACACGCAGCCGCGGCTGCGGCGGCTCGCGCCGCCTAGACACCCGCCTCACCTCATCCCCAAAAACCAGCCATCGGCTTTCAACCGTAAGCTCTCAGCTAAGGTTGACCGGCTGCATTCCTCATGCTTCTAACTACGCTAGCTCCGCAAACTCTGCTAGCACCGCTCGCTTTACACTGGAGTTATCATGGACGAGTTTTCCCGCATTCAGCGCCTTCCCGCCTACGTCTTCAACATCACCGGCGAGATGAAGATGGCCGCCCGCCGCCGCGGCGAAGACATCATCGACTTCGGTATGGGCAATCCCGACGGCGCCACGCCGGCCCATATTGTCGATAAGCTCATTGAGGCGGTCAGGAAGCCCTCGACACATCGCTACTCCGTCTCCCGCGGCATTCCACGCCTGCGCAAGGCCGTCTGCAACTGGTACAAGACGCGCTACGACGTCGATCTCGATCCCGACTCCGAGGCTATTGTCACGATTGGATCGAAGGAGGGCATCGCGCATCTCTGTCTCGCCATCCTCGACTCGCGCGATACCGTCCTCGTTCCCAACCCCAGCTATCCCATTCACATTTACGGTCCGGTTATCGCCGGCGCGCACATCGTCAGCGTCCCGGTTCACAATCAGGAAAGTTTTCTCGCGCAGCTTGAAGAAATCATCCCGCGCATGACGCCGCGCCCCAAGGCCCTCATCGTCAACTTCCCCTCGAACCCGACTACCGAATGTGTCGAGCTGCCTTTCCTCGAGCGCCTCGTCGCACTCGCCCGCGAGCACGGCTTCTGGCTCATCCAGGACCTCGCATACGCCGACATCGCTTTCGACGGCTACAAGCCGCCCAGCGTCCTTGAGGTTCCCGGCGCCAAAGACGTGGCTGTCGAGTTCTTCACTCTTTCGAAGTCCTACAACATGCCCGGCTGGCGCATCGGCTTCATGGTCGGCAACAAGAAGCTGGTCGCCGCGCTCGCGCGACTCAAGAGCTACTTTGACTACGGCACATTCACGCCGATCCAGGTCGCGGCGATTGCTGCGTTGGAAGGGCCGCAGGAATGTGTCGCGCAGATTTGCGATAACTATCGCCGCCGCCGCGATGTCCTCGTCGAAGGCCTCAACAAGGCGGGCTGGGCGGTCACAAAACCCAAGGCGACCATGTTCGTCTGGGCCCAGATACCGGAGCCTTACCGCGATCTCAAGTCGCTCGAGTTCTCGAAGCTGCTGCTGACGGAAGCCAA
>CAZVYV010000417.1:0-3260 GCA_964630985.1 uncultured Occallatibacter sp. | reverse complement strand
TTGCCACTGCGCTGTCGCGTAACCGGCCCAGTCATTCGTACTCAAATGCCAGTCGGTGGGGCCCATGGTTTGCGAATAGTACGAGTAGCAGGGTTGGCTGCCGAACTTGGTATTCGTGACGCCGCAGTTGTGGGGATTCTTGGGGTCGAGGGCGTCGGCAAATCCGAACTTCTGGAATGCGAGCGCATCGGAGATAAAACTGGCGACGGTGGAATAGGTGTAGGTGCCAGTCTGATTGCGCAGCTGAGTCACTGCGTCGGCGTCGTGATCGAGCTCGAAGCCGGCTCTAACCAGGAACTTGTTGTGGACCCAGTCCAGCATCTCCTGCCCGTGAAAGAGGCGCTCATCCGGGTAGCTGCCCTGGCCAAAACGCGAGGGATTTCCAATGGTAAATCCATAGCGCGAGTCGACAACGATCTGCGGCAACTGATCCCAGGAATTGCCGTTGAGGAACGACTGCTCAAATGTGGATGGCGCTTCGGGCCGCGCACTGAGAATGGCTCGGCCGGCGGAGCCCTGCGTTACCGCGAGCAGATTCGGCGTGAGATACGCTTCCCAACGCCCCAGCAGCCATTGCTGGCTGGACTGGCTGGAGCCGTAGCTGTGACTGCCATACATTTCCGAGACGCGAGTGAGGCCGCCGCCGGGAGCGCTCAAGTCCGCGCCGATGCCTTCAAGCGTAAAGCGATGGCGTTCGGCGGCCTGCCAATCGATGCGGCCAAAACCTAACCACTGAGCCAAAGTGCGCGGCGCCGGACCGAGCAGTGCGGCCAACTGTTCGAGTCCCGCGGGCGCGTAGCCGGACGATGCAATGCCCAGGTAGTCGTTGTAGGCCTGATTCTGGCTCTCGCCGAGTTGGGCGCTGAGCAATGTGACAGACGCGCTGGTCGGTTCCGGCGGAGCAAAGAACTCGGCGGGATTCTTGACCGTAGAAACGCCGGGGTCATTGCGGCGGTTGCTGTCGAGCGCCGCGAACCAGAAGAGCTTGTCGCGCCGAATGTCACCGCCCAAGCCAAGTCCCCAAACAGCTTCGTGATCGGGCGGGGTGAATGGAACGGCCGTGAAGTTGGGCGCAGCGGGTGAGCCTGTGTTCTGCACCCACTGCGTGTACGGGTTCTGGGCGCCCCATGTGTTCTGACGGTCGAAAAAGAATCCCTGGCCATGGAGCGTATTGCTGCCGCTCTCAGTGCGAATGGTGGTCCGTCCGCCGGCGGAGCGCATACCTTCGGCCCCCACGTTGCCGGCTGCGGTGGTGACCTCGTGGATCGCAGCTTCACTTACGCCGAGCCCGCGCCCTCCGCTCCAGGCCTGGCCGGCCGATTGAGTTGTTGAGCTTTGCGGATCAGAATCTTCACCGTTGGATGAGTGAGGGCCGGAGCCTGCGGAGACGCCGAATGCAAGGCCGACGTTTGCGCCGTCGACCGCGACCTCGGCGGCTTGCTGGGAGCCACGGTAGGAAGCTTGCGAAGAATCAGTCGAGGCGCCCGCGGCAGGCGTGTCGAGCAGGAACTCCTGCCAGCGGCGCCCGCTTGCCGGCAGAGCTTGCAGTTGTGAGGCGGAGACTGTGGTGGAGACAGCCGGTGCGATGGGGTCTGGAGCCTGGGCTGCGGCGATAGCGGGTGCGTTGACCGCTTTGAGTGGAAACACGTTTGGTTGCGCGACGGCGAGCGCGAGTTCGATCGGGGCTGATTCCGTTTCCAGAATGGCGCGCGACGGCAAGGAGAAGACGTGAGTCGGGGTTTGGGCCTGCTGTGGCGCGGGAGGGACAGCTGTTCTGTTTGCGTCTGGAGCTGCCGAAACCCTCAGCGGAAGGAGATTCAAAGATTCACCCGCGATCGACGCGATGAGCTGCGAAGTGGACGTACTCAAAGACGGGCGAGACCGCGCGGGCGGAGCGGGATGAACAGCCGTTACCGCGCTCGACGCTAGAAGTTGGCTGGTCGCGGGCGGCTCAAACGCCTTCAACGGAAGGTACACCGCGGCCTTTGGAGGAGCAGCAATCTGAGCCGGCGCAGCTGCCTCAAGCAACACTGGAGCTGCAGGCTCGAAATTGAGCGCGGCTTGAATGCGAGATTCGGAGCCGCCGGTGACGAGAATTCCTTCAAGGCGGCCGTGGCCGAGTTGGACGGCATCGGCATCGAGCGTGTACTCGCCTGCATCGAGTGGGGCGAATCGAAATGCCCCATTCCTGCCGGTTGTCGCGCGAACTTCAGCGCCGGTGGCTTGGTTGTGCAGGACGATCGAGACGCCGGCAAGTGGGGCTGAGTGGAGGTCAGTGAGGCGGCCAGCGAGCGAACCCGACTGCGGAGCCTGAACCTGGACGAAGTGCTGCGGCAGGGAATCGGGCGGACTCGATTGAGCGAGAACCAGCGCGTGCGCGCTCAGGCTCAGCACACCCAACACCAACCATCGAATCCAGTTCCGCCTTGCTTCTGCCATTGACGGCGCCGCTCAGGCAGATCCTGGGAGAAAGGACAAATGAGCAAGCCGGTCCGCTCTTGAGGCGAGTCCGGTATGAGGGCGAAAGCAACCGCTTTTCGCCGCACTTAGTGGATCGAGAAGAAGTTTGGCAGCGATTCTATGCTCCAAGATCGCCGCTGGAAAGTAGTCTGCATCACATTTGGATGTTTTTTCGGTGCGGTCGCCGGATTTCAAGTCAGTAGGCGAGGGCAGAACCGTTCGTTAGACTGAAGAGACGGCGGTTGGAAGACGACCGCGCATGTGCGACCTGGCGGGCGACGGGCAGATTGGGCCCTGAAAATCATGTTTATCGATGAAGCCAAAATTCGTGTAAAGGCCGGCGACGGTGGCAACGGCTGCATGGCGTTCCGGCGGGAGAAGTTCGTTCCGCGCGGGGGACCGTCGGGTGGCGACGGCGGTCGCGGCGGCGACGTCGTGATGGAATCGAGCCAGCGGCACAATACCCTGATTCACTTCCGCTACAACCCGGAGCACAAAGGGCAGCGTGGCGAGCACGGAATGGGCTCGAACTGCACGGGGCTGGATGGCCGATCGGTCACGCTGCAGGTTCCGGTGGGCACATCGCTCTACGACATGGAGACGGGCGAGCTGGTGCATGACTTCAAGGAGCCGGACGAGCGCATCGTCGTAGCTAAAGGCGGGCGCGGCGGCCGCGGCAACCAGCATTTCGCGACCAGCACGCACCAGGCCCCGCGCGAGCACGAGCTGGGCCGAGCGGGCGAGGAGCGCAGCTACCGGCTCGAGCTGAAGCTGCTGGCCGATGTGGGATTGGTGGGTCT
>CAZVYV010000416.1:0-3265 GCA_964630985.1 uncultured Occallatibacter sp. | reverse complement strand
AGTTGTAGAATTTCGGCGCTCCCTTCGTGACGGCGGGGAGAATCACGTTTTTCTGTAGGTCGAGATAGTCCCTGTACTTATCGGGGCGGACCTGGGTGACCAGAACGCGAATCATCTTGGGCAAGTCGACGCCGGGGTCGGGCAGGCTTAAATCGGGATTGATGACCTCGATGTCGCGATGCCAGCTCGACGTGCAATCGATGATGCGGAGGCTGGCGCGCGCGAGGTCGGCGGCCTGATCCTTCAGCTTTGGATCTTTGTCGACTGTGTTATCAAGGTCGGCCCACTTGGAGTACATCTGGACGCGAGCGAACTCATAGGGTCCGGTGAGCGAGACCCAGATAGTGCTGTAGCGATCGGAGCCGGCTTTGGCCAGGATGCCGTTGTACTCCTTGATCTCGGCCTGAAAATCGCCGATGCGGTCGGGCTTGACGGTGTAGAAGGTAACGCTGCGGATGTTGGCATTCTGAGCGGACGCGGGGGTGGCAAGCACCGCCACAGCCAGCAGAATTGCGGCAAGACAAGGCCAGAGAATTGCTTTCTTGAACGAAATCATAAAAACCTCCGGGGTGCGGCCGGGAGTTGCGCTCCCGACACTTGAAGGTCCGGCATCGCAGCCGGGCGTGATTGGGATGAAGGCCTTCGCGAGCAGGGGAACGTGCGGGGTCTTCCGATTCGGCGCGGAGTCCGGGGGAAATTCAGGACTCGGCGAGTATACGCCGTGCGGCCTATTCTCCCGCTACGCGATCCAAATCCTTATTAGGGCTGAAGCCGCGGACCAGGAGCGGCATGACGAAGAGAACGGCGAAGACGGTTGTAATCATGCCGCCGACCACCACACGCGCCAGAGGCTGTTGCGCCTGCGCGCCGATGCCGGTGGAGACCGCTGCGGGCAGCAAGCCGATGCCCGCGGCCATACAGGTCATCAGCACGGGCCGGGTTTCGTCAAGGCAGCCCTTGCGAAGACCTTCTTCAAGGCCAAGGTCGCGCTGCGCACGGCGGATTCCCGAAAGAAAGACGACAGCGCCGAGCGTGGCGACGCCGGTGAGCGAGGCGAAACCAACGGCGGCTGAGATGCTGAAATCGGTTCCGGTGAGTGAGAGCGCGGCGACGCCTCCGATCGCTGCGAAGGGGAGAGTGCCGAGGACGATAAGCGCGTCGCGCCAGGTGCGGAACTGAACATAGAGCAAGACGAAGATAGCGGCGAGGCTGACGGGGAGGATGACCTGGAAACGATGCTGCTCTTTTTTGAGACTGTCAAACTCGCCTGCCCAGGTGTAGTCGTAACCGGTGGGCAGCTGAACGCTTGAAGCGAGACGGGACTGAAGATCCTGAATGGCGCCGGCCAGGTCGCGGCCACGCACACTGAACTTGATGGGGATGTAACGACGTCCCCCCTCGTGGTAGATCATGAACGCGCCATTTTGAATGCTCACGTTAGCGACCGCGCCGAGCTGAACCTGGTTTCCGTCGGGAGTGGGAAGCAGAATGCGAGAAATATCTTCAGGGGTACTGCGGAATTGGGGTGAATAACGAATCGCGAAATCGAAGCGGCGGTCCGCATCGATGATCTGCGTAACGGGCGCGCCGCCAACTGCGGCCTGAACGACATTGTTGATGTCGAGCGGCTGCAGGCCGTATCGCGCGGCTTTGTCGCGGTCGATCGAGATCTGAAGACTCGGTTGCCCGGTGACGTCGAAAACGCCAACGTCAGTGATGCCATGAACCTGGTTCATGATGGCCGCGATTTGATCGGCGATCCGGGTGAGCTGGCCGAAGTCGTCGCCGAAGAGCTTGAGGGAGTTTTCGCCCTTGACTCCGGACATCGCCTCTTCCACGTTGTCCTGAATGTTCTGCGAGAAGTTGAAATCCACGCCGGGATATTGCTGAAAGCTTTGCTGAATGGCCGTGATCAGCCGATTCTTGTCACCGTGAAACTCCGGACGCCAATGCGAGCGCGGCTTGAGGTCGGCGAGGAACTCGATGTTGTTGAAGGTGCTCACATCGCTGCCGTCGTCGGGACGGCCCATTTGCGAAACAACCTGTGTGACTTCAGGGAACGAGCGCAGACTGGCGCGAATGTCGTCGGCCATTTTCGCCGAGGCGTCAAAGGAGATGTCCTGCTGCAT
Organism: uncultured Occallatibacter sp.; assembly: GCA_964630985.1. Taxonomy (GTDB): domain Bacteria; phylum Acidobacteriota; class Terriglobia; order Terriglobales; family Acidobacteriaceae; genus Telmatobacter. The sequence continues at coordinate 1,136 of CAZVYV010000416.1, read as the reverse complement.
GTCGGCGCGAATCCAGAGATTGCCTTCTTCAAGCGCGGGCATGAACTCTCCTCCAAGAGACTGGAAAAGGAAAATGCCGGCAGCAAGCGCGATGAAGGCAATGATCCAGGCAATGCGGGAGAAGCGCAGCGCCTGGGCAAGACCGCGAGCATAGTGGCGGCGAAGGAATGAGCTGAGCCAGGTTTCACTGTGCGCGCCGCGCACGGCTTTGGATACCGTCAACGATCCCAGCGCCGGCGCGAAGATCAGCGCAAAGATGAGCGCGCCAGTAAGCGCAAAGCCGTAGGTTACGGACATGGGCGCGAAGATTTTTCCGGGAACGCCCTGCATGGTGAACAGTGGGATGAGAGCGACGAGAATGATCAGCGTGGCAAAGAGGACGGGCTTGGCCGCGGCCGAAACGCCCTCAAGAATCAGCTCAGAAACGTCCTGGCCCTCCACCCGCTGCGAAACGCGGCGATAGACGCTTTCGAGTACAACGATGGATGCGTCGACAAGAATGCCGAAATCGATGGCGCCGATGGAAATGAGGTTCGCCGACTGATTGGTCAGCACCATGAGGCTGAATGCGAAAAGCACGGCGAAGGGAATGGTGGTCGCGGCGATGAGCGCCATGCGCCAGTCGCCCAGCATGCTGAGCAGAACCAGCGTGACCAGCGTAAGCCCGATGACGACGACGGTGCGGACCGTGGTTGTGGTCACATCAATCAGCTTGGTGCGATCGTAAATGGTGCTTATGTGCATGCCCGGCGGCAGGAGATTGCCGTGATTGAGAGCGTCGATTTTCTGGCGCAGGGCGGCAAGCGCGGGCAGGGACTTGGAGCCTCTCTGAAGCAGAACGATGCCCTCGACGATGTCGGGGTCCTGATTGCGGCCAACCTTGCCCAGGCGGGGCTGATGGCCCTCGCTCACGTCGGCGACATCGCTGAGAAGGACGGGCACGCCGCTGTGCTCGGCGATAACGATGTTGCGCATGTCAGAGAGCGAGTGGAGCAGGCCGATGCCGCGCACATTGACGCTCTGGCTGCCCATGGTGAGGTAGTTACCGCCCGCGTTGGCATTGCTGTTCTGAACGGCGGTGACGACCTGGGTCATGGTGACGCCGTAGGCCAGCAGCTTGGCGGGATCGACTTCAG
>CAZVYV010000415.1:0-3267 GCA_964630985.1 uncultured Occallatibacter sp. | reverse complement strand
GCGTGGTTGAGGCTGTCGAAAGCTGCGTGCCGGTCACTGCCGTCTGCTCCATCGATGAGATGGCCTGCCGGCTGATTGGCCGCGAACGGCCGCTCTTGAATGCGCTCGATCTAGGCATGCGAGTCAAGCAAACGATCCGCGAAAAAGTCGGCGAATGCCTGCGCAGTTCCGTGGGCATCGCCACCAATCGCTATCTGGCGAAAGTGGCCAGCGACATGGAAAAACCCGATGGCCTGGTGGCGCTTCCGCTCGACATTCTGCCCGAGGCGCTGCACCAGCTCACGCTGCGCGATCTGCCCGGCATCGGTGCGCGCACTGAGAAGCGCCTGAACGAAAAGGGCATTCGCACCATGGACGATCTGCTTGCGCTCGACCGTGAACACACCGGCGAAATGTGGGGATCGGTGTGGGGCGAGCGGCTTTTCCATTGGCTGCAAGGCGAAGATTTCGAGATGGGCGAGCTCGAGCACCAGAAATCCATCAGCCACTCGCACGTCCTGGCGCCTGAGATGCGCACCGCGGAAAAAGCCTGGGCCGTGGCGCATAAGCTTCTCCACAAAGCGGCCATGCGCCTGCGTTCCGCTGGTCTGTGGGCGAGCCATATCGGCCTTGCGATTGGTTTCGCGGTGCCGCGCAGCGAAGGCACGCCGGTCTCGCGCTTCGGCGTACCAGCGCGCGGCTGGCGCAGCGAATTGAAGCTCAGCGAATGCCAGGACAATCAGACGCTGATCGCTGCATTGCGCCGGCTTTGGGAGTCGCAGCCGTCCGGCGAGCAGTTCGACCACCCGTATTTCATCGGCGTGCAACTCAACAATCTTGTTCCTGATCGCCTGCACACGATGGCGCTCTTTGATGGCCTCGAAGAAGAGCAGAGCCGCACGCGCCTCAACGCCACCATGGACCAGATCAATGACAAGTACGGCATGAGCACGCTCGCTCCCGCCGCCATGCTCACCGCCTACAAGGCCGCGCCCACGCGCATCGCCTTCAACGCCATCCCAGATTTGTTCTGATGTAGCGCCGGACTCCAGTCCGGCTGTAGTGGCGGCGTCCTCGCCGCCAGCGAAAAGCTCGCCTGAGTCAGGTCCCGGTGCGGGACTGGAGTCCCGCACAACTGCCGGTCTGGAGACCGGCGCTACGTCAGTGCGCGCCTGGCGCTAGCGCCTTCGCATTCAGCTTTCCGATCCGCCCGTGCGGCCCGACGACAAACGGCAGCGAAAGCGCATTCCAGTTGCGGTCCGCGTCAGCCGCTTCGTGCATCGTGGCGTCGGGATGCAATGCGCGCCAGTTTTTTCCGTCGTCGGCGGAGATGTCGGTTCCATTGGGGCCGACGGTGATCCAGGTTTTCGCATCGGCGTCATAGGCAACGGCGGAGCGGTAGCCGTGCGGCGGGTTGGCAGCAGCAACCCAGTGAGTTCCGCCATCCAAGCTGAAGGCCGCTGTGCGGCCTGCGCCATCTGGCTGATCGTATCCACCACCGACCGCGACTATGATCGCGGTCTCCAGTCCATTTTTCGAAGTGAAAGGCCTCGCAGCCAGCGAAAAGACTCCGGACGTGGCGGAGCCGGCTCCAATAGGCGTCTCAGCATTACTCCACCCAATCGTGCAGTCGAATATGGCGGGGCCATTGGGATGGCCGGGCGGCGGAGAACATTTCACGCCGGTCGTGTACACATAAGCGGACGCAGATCCGCCGGTCCCAAACATCAGGACCGAGCCACTGCCGGCGAAGTCTGAATTGCTGGCGGCGAATGCTGTGTCGCCAGGATGGGATTCACGCCCCACTTCTCCCGAGACGAACCAGGATTCCCCAGCTTCCACCGCGGTGAAAATTTGGAATGCTCCCGCGACTGGGTCGCTGAGCACGTAAAGATTCTTATCTTCGGCTCTATAAAGCGCGTCGAAGAACCCGTCCTCGTCGGGATCTGTGAACACCAGCTTCCACGTGTGGCAGCCATCCGTCGTCTTATACAGCCGCGACAGATCGCCTTTGCCGCTCGACATCACGATCGCCGTGTTCGCGTCGAACGCCTGAATGCCGCGAAAATCCAGATGCTCAGCGTCCGGTGGAACCGCGCAGGCTTGCCACAAGTAACCGCCGTGTTCGGTTCGCAAAACCGTCCCTTTTGTACCTGAAGCCCACGCTACCCCTCCGCCCACGTTGTCGATGCCGCGCAGATCGGCGGTCGTCTGCGAGTCTTCCATCTCCCACTGCGCCCGCGACGCGCCGGACATGGCCAACAGAAATGCGAGCAACATCAACAAGCGCGACCGCGCCATCCGCTTCATAGCGAACAGTGTAGGCCAGAAGACAGGGGTCAGGGATGAGGACAACGACCCTGTCCGCCCGGACCACGGCGATCTGGTCCAACCTCATTCCCGAACTTTTCCCGCTCAAATGCGTAATTCTCTGCATCCCATCCCGCACTCCTTTGCGGATTAGAAGGTAGCAGCGAGTTTTATGGCCACCGACTGGCAGCCCGGCTTCGAACAACTCCCGGACTTCGAACGGCTTTTTGACGAGCACCAGTCCATGGTCTTTTCGCTGGCGCTTCGCATGACCGGCGACCGCGGATTGGCCGAAGAGATTGCCCAGGACGTTTTTATGGAGCTTGACCGGAATATCGCGAAGATCGAATCTGCGCAACATGCCTGCTTCTGGTTGCGGCGCGTCGCGATGAGCCGCTCAACCGATGCGTTGCGCCGGCGGCGCGTGCGCGGCTCCGGCCAGTGGGTCGAGATCGTCGAATCGCACCTCGCCCAGGAACTGGATCGCGATTCGCCCCTCGGCAGCCGCGTTGAAGCTTTGCTGGCAACGCTGCCGGAGGCGCAACGCGCGGCGATCGTACTTCGTTATCAAGAAGACATGACGCCGGAAGAGATTGCGGCTACGCTGGACGCGCCGCTGGCAACCGTGAAGAGCCAGTTGCAACGGGGATTGAAGCTGTTGCGCGCCAAGGCTGAAAGCCAGTTGAAGGAGTACATCCGTGCCGTTTGACCAGACTGATGATTTCGAACGCGAACTTCGAGAGGGCCTCAAGCGACAGCCCGCGCCTGCAAGCCTGAAGCGCAAAGTAATGGATCGTCGCGCGCAGAGCCGGGAGCCGCTCGAATTCCGCCGCTCGACAGCGCGACAGCACACGCGCATGGTCTGGCTCGAACGCATCGCGGCTTCGCTCGTTTTGGCCGGTGTGGCAGGCAGCGCCGCGATGGGGCATTACGCCGTTGAGCGCCGCAAGGGAGAAGAAGCGAAACAGCAGGTGTTTA
>CAZVYV010000414.1:0-3272 GCA_964630985.1 uncultured Occallatibacter sp. | reverse complement strand
TTCCCGGCTGTGCCCGTCATCTCGCCAGCCAGTTCCCCAAACTCGCCAAAACCGTGCAAGGCCATCATGGTCGGGCTGTAATAGTCAGCCAAACTCAAGAACAACCCACGGCCTACCCAGCGTCCAGTCTGGTACGCCTCCGGTCCACCAGCCGGTCGATTCAGCCAGCCGTGCTTGTTATACTCCTCAATGTCAGCCTGTTCGACCGTCTTCTTAGCGCCAGCCGCTTCCGCTTCCTTGGCTTCGTTCAAATACGCTTGCCGCTGCCGCTCATCCGTCAGGTTCGGATCGCGCGCGAGGTGTCTCAATTCTTCCGCGTACTGATGAAGTGCCGTCTGCGGGTCGGCAAACATCTTGTCGGCCATGTGCTCCGCGCCCGCACGCCAGCGGCTATTCAGCCAGCCGAGGTAATCCAGCATGTGCGGGAATTCAGGAGCCGGAGCCAGGTCTTCTGGGGTCTTGCCTTCGTTCTGCCAAGCCGTGGTCTTCTGCTGCTTCTCCTGCATCTTCTGGACAGGAGTCATGTCAAAGCTATGGATTGGCTGCGACAAGAATTTGTCGAGGTCTTGGCCGGTCTTGATTTCAGGGATTGGTGGTTTTGGTGGACCGATAAACGGCTTCGAGTCTTGGACAGGCTTCGACTGTTTCGCTGCCGGAGACGAACTAGGCGATGCGAGGAATTTGTCTAATTCTTGAGTTGTGAACTGGTCTGCCATCTATCACGGCGTGTCGCCGCCCACCAGCATAACCCGAACGCCTCTGGCCTGTAGCGCGTCGGCTTGCTCTTTCGTCATCGGACGCTGCACTGTACCATCCGAGGTCGTCACCGAGTAAATCTGCTGCCCCATGCCCGACGGTGCACCCTGCGGCGTATTCTCCGGTGCACCCTGCTTCGGCGGCTGCGGCGCGGCCTGCATCCCACCAGCCTGCGGCCCAGCGCCCGGCTGGCCTTGTTTCTGCCCAAAACCGGCCTGCGGCATCATCTGGTCGATCATCGTATCCGACAAGCCCTTGTTCTGCTCTTTCAGAATCGCTCTCAACTCAGCCCGCGTCTGCTTATCGTACTGCTGAAGTTGCTGTTGAGAATATGGCCCATAGGTATCCGGACCAAACCAGTGACTCTCCGGCGCTCCCAGGCTCGCGTTCCATGTGTACCGGCCATCGTCTGAAGACGTCACGAAATGGCTCATCAGCGCGTTGCCTTCGTCGTCGTACTCCCGAACCGGATTGCCGTCTGAATCTTTGTAGGTCTTCGTATGCGACTGGATCATCTTCAACAAGGCGCGGTTCATCACGTCCTGCTGCTGATTCTTCATTGCCCAGTCCATTCCGGTTCCCTTGGCAACTTGGCCCAATGCCATCGAGTACCGCGTCTGCTCATCCCACTCCGGGTGAGCTTTAGCCAAGAGCCGCGCATAGGCTGAAACTTCCGCGTTGATGACACGACTTGCCATCTGCGCCTGATCTGGCGGAACGTAATCCGTCCCCGGCAACGATTGCGGCTGTCCGACCATCTTGCCGTCTGGACCGATCGCAATCAACTGCGTAACCGGCTGGCCCTTCGGCCCCATGATCGTGTGGACTTGTGTCGACGTAACCGCGGGCTTCGTCAATCCCAACTGCTCGGCCTTCGTGCGCTCAAACTCGTTCAACGGCTGGCCGCTCGTGACCTTGTCGAGAATCTGATCTTGGAACAACTGTTCTTTCGTCTTGCCCAAGTACATCTGCTCGTAGGTATCGCGGAATTTCTTATCCTCCGGCTTCATGTCCTTGTCAGGCATCGACAAGACTTTCTCGTAACGATCTTGAGCGTCAGCCTTTTGCTGCTCCTGCTTGTTCTGGCGCTCGGCGCCAGCAACTTGAAGATCGGCCAACTTCCCTTCCTGCTGTTCTTTCTTCGACGGCCCGTACAGATCCTTGAACGCATCCGGATTTTCCGAAATCTTTTTTCGAAAGGCCAAAGCCGCTTGCGGAAACAGTTCAGGACTCTGTGGGCTAAACATTGCCTTCGCCCCAGCTTTAATCTTGCCGCCCACGCCTTTCTTCTGGCCCATGTCTGGGGGCTCTACGTACTTCGACATCGCTTCGGTCGTTTCGTCCCACTGCTGCTTCAAATCTTTATATGCGCGGTCGATCTTTTCTTTGTCACCGCTCTCTAGTGCCGCTGAATACACCTTCCCCAATGAGTCGGTGGTGTGGTTCAACGTGCCAACCGTCTCTGCGGCTTTTTCACGAGCCTTCTGCTCGCCTAGATATTTTCCAGACATCCAGCCAGTCAGAACCTTGTTCGCCATGTCCGCGATTGCGCCTGTCTTCCCACCGTAGTACTGCTGGGGATCTGGAGGCGTCTGATACATTTGCTGCGCGGTCTGGACGGCAACCGGAGACGGCTGTGGCAGCGGAGTCGGATCAAGGTTTGGCGAGAGATTCTGCTGCGGCATTACAACGCTCCCTGCTCTACCATTCTTTCAACTGTTATCGAAACCAACCCGGGGTAGTGGTAAGATTCCCTAACCTTAATCGCCTCGTCAATATCCAGCACTCCCGAACATGCAAGAAGGTGGTAAAGACATTCTTCACTCACGGATTCCAGCAGATCCGTAACCACCGATAACCTCTCTATGTACCGAATACGCACTACCGATGGCTCCATACAAATCGTATTTTGGCCATTTTCTTTATCGAAATACCCCATGCAGCACTTACCCGGAACATACTCCTTGTTGACGCACTGGATCATTACAACGCTCCCTGCTTACGAAAGAAATCAGCCCAACCCTGCTCCCACTCCTGCGCCATACGATCAAGCCTGCGGAATAGCGGCATCAGTAAACGCCGCACCCAGGTACGCTGCCGCGCCTGCCCTGCGACAAACTGGCCATACCTGCGATAGCACCACATGAAGATGCGGCCAGTCCAAGTCTTGGAATAAATTCCGTTCAGCCAAGCGCGAAGCCGGATCGTACGGAGATTCACTGGGCCAAACAATTCCTCAGCAACCCAGCATCCCATCGCCATGCCAGCGACCGTAGCCGCGCTCTGACCAAGGCCGCCGATAAACCCGAGGGTCTGCGCCTTCCCGGTCGTTGTCGCCTGCGTAGCCACCTGATTCGATGACGATGCTCCACCAAACGCCGACAGCGCTTGCGTCACTTCATTCAGTGAAAGCCCGATTCCGCCTTGCGCTAAGTTCGCTAAAGCCGGGAACGATCCCAGATACGCATTCGCCTGCGTTGCGCCGATCTGCCCAGCTTCTGAAATCTGCCCTTGCT
>CAZVYV010000413.1:0-3273 GCA_964630985.1 uncultured Occallatibacter sp. | reverse complement strand
TGTCGTGGTAGACGGGGTCGCGCCACTGAAAAGTGCGAGCAAGCGGCAGATGCGTTTGCAGGTCCATGAGGATGGTGATGGATTCATTCTGCGGCGAGATAAGCGTGACCTGCTCGCCGAGGTGCCGCTCGACCATGTGCTGGCCTTCGTAAAGCAGAATCGTGTTGGGATCCTTCATCCAGACCTTTACGGCCGTCTCAATGGAGTGGTCGCGGCGGCGCAGGTAGTCATCGGCGATATCTTTGTCGAGCGGCTTTTTGCCGCGGTAAGTGACTTCCCAAGCCTGGCGGCCGAGGTAGAACTGCACCACGTCGCGATGGCTGGTGTATTCGATGCGGTCGTGGTCGGGCCACTCGTGAAACTCAAAGAACTCTGTGGTGCCTGGGTCGGGATTGCCCTGATAAAAGGCGGCGATGTGGCCATGCCGCACCATGTTGTTCATATTGAGCCAAAGCTGCCCGCCGAGCGCCTGGACCATGGCGTCGATCGCGGCATGCGCCTGAGCAGCGTTCTTGACGGCATCCTGGTCGCCCATCTGAGATTGCGTCGGCGTGGCCGGTGGAGCGATCAGCAGGCACATCGCGACGGCAAAGGGCAAAAGCTTCCGCATGAATCCTCCGAATACGAGTCTCTGCATAGAATGACGCAGATGGGGCGCAGTCGGCGCTGAAGGCCAAGAAAAAAAGCGCCAGGCCAACCCTAATGCAGCGACGAAGGGGATGTCGAGGCGGTCCGGGGCTTCAGACTGCGCGGAGGACGCGTGCCGGCAGGAAGATGATGGCGCTGACGAGGTCAAGCACGCCGCCCACGGCAATGCCGACCACACGGAACGGCAACAAGAGCAACCAGACGATGGGATAAAGAACCAGGGCCAGCAACGCGAGCGGCCAGCACAGGACAAGAAGAATGCACCAAAGAAGGAATTTGACCATAAGAAAGCGCCTCGTTCGCGCAGGATGCTCCAACCATTATTACGCAGACGGGGGTCAATGAGTTCCGTCGGGGACTGATGGGATTAGCGGGCCTTCTTCTTTGCTCGGACGGCGCGCAAGGCTGCTGGCGACCTTGGAGGTTTGGATTTGCCCTTTGCTTTGGCGGCGAGGACCTTTTTCCGGTCGCGAATCGCCTTTGCGCGGTCTTTATCGGGCAACGCGAGGATGGCTTTGGTCTTCGGGGCCAGCTTTTCGAAGATCAACGCATGCGCGCGCCTGAGCTCGTCTTCAATCTCGCGCGGGCGAAGGGCACTCCACCGCTCCAGGGTCACCCAATGAGCCTTGGCCAGATAGGGAGATGCGCGGATAGCCTCGCGCTCAAGCAGCTCATGAAAGCGCTCGGCTCCGCAGTGGAACCAGAGAACACCGGTTCCAGTGCCATCGAGATCGGTCATGGCGAACATTTTTCCGCCGATATCGCGGTCGCCAGCCCAATAGACAAGGTGATGGCCCCAGTTCACGGTTTCCCTGGCATGGGGCAGCGCCAAGCAGATTTCGCGAATGCGCTCGTTGTCCATGGCAACAGTTTAAGGGCCACCGGACGGCGACGAAAGTGCGGGAGTCGCGTGAGACCCGGGCTGCGGGAGATTGGGACTGCGGAGGCCCCGCGGGTTGGGCGCGAGCTGCGGGCGTTATACGAATCCCAGATTGTTGGTGGTGAAGTTCCCAATGGACGGCAGCACAGTGGGTAGCTCGGCCGCGCTCACGCCAAACCACTGCGCGAGGGTGGCGGCGTACTGCGAGCTGGCCGTAGTGGGAACCCAGCGGCCGTTGGAGTCAGAATCATCGGGTCCGCCGAGGGCCAGTGTTGGATAGGTGCCATAAATCTGTCCGCCTTTGACCGCGCCGCCGATCACGATGTGGTGCGATCCCCAGGCGTGATCGCTGCCGTTGTTCGAATTTGGCTGGAAGGTGCGGCTGAAGTCCGACATGGTGAAGGCGGTGACGTCGCTGGCGACGTTCAATTCAACTGTGGCGTTATAGAAGGCGGCGAGAGCGGGAGAGATCTCCGCCAGCAGTGTGCTTTGCAGTCCAAGCTGGTCGGCGTGGGTATCGAAGTTGCCGATGCCGGCAAAGAAGATCTGGCGCTGTACGTTGAGGGCAGAGCGTACTTGAATGATCTGGGCGATCTGCTTGAGTTGCGCTGCCAAACCGTTATTCGCGGGGAAGACAGTCTTGAGCGGAGTGATCGACTGTACCGCGTCAGAAAGTGTTTTGGCGTAGGCGTACGCGTTGGTCGTGATGGAGTCATCGGCCTGGACCAGAGAGATGCCGGAGTCCATTGTCAAAAGCGCCTGCGCTGTGAGTTGACGCGCCGAACATTCCGCGCCTTCGGAGCAACTGGCTCCGCCCACGTTGCCGGGCGACACGGAGACTGGGGTGGTGGAAATGCCGTTGCAGAAAAGCGTATCCCCGGCCACGGAAGTAATCATGGGGATGGTGGCGCCCTGGTTGTAGCTCGAACCGAGGACATCGGCCATGCGGCCGGCCCAGCCACTGGGAGTGGCCGCGCTCTGCGCTGCATTCTGCCATTCCAGCTGCTGATCGGGATGCGAAAACAGATTGGTCGGCGCAGTTTGTCCGGCCTGGTATTCGGCGCGAGTAAGGGGTTGGACCAATGTGCCTACGTTGGCCACGAAGGCGGCATTGTTGCTGTTGAAGAGCGTCTGAATGTCGGGCAGGCTGGGATGCAGCGCGAAGTTGGGCGCGGGAGTAAGGGGCAGCAACGTATTCTGCGCGAGCGCCAAATCGCCGCGCAGGGAAGAATACTGGCCGTAGCCGGTGGTATCGAATGGGATCAAGGTATTGTTGGCATCGTTTCCGCCAAACAGGAATACGCAGACAAGCGCTTTGTAGTCGCTGGCGGTTTGCGCCAGTGCGTTGAGAGCGCCAAACGGGCGCAAGCCCAGGATGTTGCCGGCGGCAGCGAGGCTCGCGCAGTTGATGAAGGTTCTCCGATTTGTCCGCATGGCTTGTCTCCTGAGGGAATCCCCGATACCCGGTGCTAATGCATGACCTTGTACTGCGACGACGTGATCACGAGGTAAGTGGCCACGCGAACCTGTTGTGCCGTGCCGAGACCGCCGATTGCGCTCAGAATCTCGCTGCGCATGTCGCTGGGCATTTGGCCGTGCATGAAGATGGTTCCCAGCATGTCCACCATTTGGCCTGGGCTGGCGGCCGCAAGCTGTCCGAGCGGGCTGGTGGCGCTCAGATCGATGTTGAAACTGGTGATCTTGTTGTTCACAAAGCTATCGGCTAACGACAGGCGCAGGATGGC
>CAZVYV010000412.1:0-3276 GCA_964630985.1 uncultured Occallatibacter sp. | reverse complement strand
GCCACTAAGCAGGTAAAGGATGCGGTCTTCGGGAAGAATGATATTAACTTTACTGGTATTCTTCGCGCCGTAGAGAAACAGGGAGGCCCAGCAGCGCGGGATTATCTGGCTGATTTTCACGATATTAAGTTTGCACAAGAGAATCCTGCATGGAGAAAGCAAGTTACTAGCCCGAAAGCTAAAGCTGCGGGGACGGCTATTGACGTGAAAACGAAGTCTCCGTATACTGCACCGGGACCAGTTGAGCGCGGAGTTAAGCAGGTGAGTCAGCAGACTCAGTTAGCAACTGTAGCTATCCCGCACATGCACCAAGCTGCGCTTAATAGTGTAACACTTGGGCCAGTACGCCAAGCTATAAAGGCCGCAGGCGAATATATGCGCGATCCCGCTAGTGCGAAGGCATGGGCTACTAAAGTAGGTGCCATGTCCCAAGAGAATATATACGAAGCACAGCGCGTCCTTACTAAACAGCAACGTGGTCCTGTGATGAATGTAGTTGGTAAGCTCCTTGATCCTCTACATGGAGTCTTCGAGTGGGAACGAAGAATGGGGATAGGTTATTCTAGTGTATGGGGAAAGAACGTCGCAGAGGAAGCAGCGGATACGTTCTTCAAGTCGGGAGGCAAGGATAAAGTAGCGGAGATGCACCTTAAGATGTTACTTGGAGATGGAGCAGGTAATAAAGTAATGTCTCAAGGTGGGAAGCTCCTTGATGCGGATAGAGAACTGGCTGCGTACAGGGCCAGTGATAGGATAATGGGTTACCGTTCTCTTCTGGAAACGCCTATGTCGTGGGATAGGAATAGTGCATGGCGCATAGGTACGATGTATAAGCCGTATTCGTACAGGACTATGATGCTACATAAAGATGCTCTAGTAGACGCATATAAGGCAGGAGGAATGCGGCAGGTTTCTAAGCAGGTGGCTGTATACGCTACTTTGTTCCCTGTGGCGGGGGAGCTTATTAAGATAGCGGAGAACACTGTTACAGGGCAGAATTCATTTGATGAAGTGCATCAGAAGCGTAATATCGGTGCAGGAATTCTTCCCGCTCCTGTTGCAGAATACGTAGATGCTACGGCAGTAGCTATGACTATGGGCATGTTACACACTACCGTAGTATCCGCTACCCACCGAAGACTCGCTAATTTTCTTATTGGTCCCATTCCTAGCACAGTAGTTGACGTAGGTGAGGGGCTTGCTGCGAAGCACGCATTTAAGCAAACGAGCAAGGCGGTCCTACGTAGAGGAGGCTTGCCGGGAAGAGTTGCGAGTAATCTAGCGTTTCCACCAAAACAATAAAAGGAGAACACTAATATGGTAGCACCACATGTACATACTACAGCCGAGGCCGAAGCTAATATTCGGTCTATTGAACATAACAGTGCAGGAGCAGGACCGGGGCCAGCAGGTAAGCGGGGAGGTCCGCCTACTGGGATTGAAACAGGAAGCCAGAAGAATACAGAAGGCAACGAGCAGAGTAAGTTGGGACACGAACTGTAGGAGCCTATGGCTAAGATCGTACTTTGTTCCAAAGATGGATACGGTGCGTGGTTCGTGCTAAGGCTGCTAGAAGAGGGCCATGACGTGAGCTATTATCTAAAGGATCAAAAGAAGGACTGTGTTCTAGGCGGCCTTGTACCTGATCCGATGGATAAAGTACCTGACTTTGCGAAGTACGATCTAGCTATTTTCGACGTAACAGGAATGCCTCGCGTAGCCGAAGAAGCGGCTACGCGGTGTCCTGTTATTGGGGATGGTAATCTTCAAAGTGAAATAGAGGATAATAGACTTCTTGGTATTGAAGTAATGGAGGAGTGTGGTATAAATGTCCCGCCCTACGAACATTTCAATGACCTTAGCGATGCGAAGAGGTTTATTAGAAAAACAAATAAACGCTATGTGTTCAAGCCTTTCACTCCTTCTGGTGGAAGGGAACAGGATACAGCAACAACTTACGTTGCTAAGGGAACAGATGATCTTCTTGAGTACCTTGATAAGCTCGGAAATATTAGTGGAGGCGTCGAGTTTATTTTGCAAGAAGTCGTTCAAGGGACGGAGGTATCTACAGAAGCGTATTTCAACGGGGAAGAATTTTACCTCATAAACGGGACTCTCGAAGAAAAGAAGTTTATGAATGATAACAAGGGACCGAATACGGGATGTGCGGGGAATCTGGTGTGGTTCTACGACCAAGATAATCCTCCGTGGGTATTTCGTGAAGGTCTTGGAAAGATGAAGGACTGGCTTAGGCAGTATAATTTTAGAGGGATGCTTGATCTGAATACGATAGTGAGTGGGACGGAGTTATATGGGCTAGAGTGGACCCCGCGCTTTGGCTACGATGCCTCGGCCACACTATTCAGCCTAATTACGGGGAATCTGGGTGATTTCTTGGGAAGCGTGGCTAGTGGCGTGCGCCCAGATACGGGTATAATGGGCGGCTTCGCGGCAGGTGTGAGGCTTAGTATACCGCCGTATCCTACGGAAAAGCCGGGTCTTGCGAAGGAAGGTATTCCAATAGAGGGCATAGAGGAAGAAGACGTACTAGGATGCTACTTATACGATGCCTGCCTTGTCAAGCATAACTTAGTGACTGCGGGAGTCAATGGTCTAGTAGCCGTACCTATTGCTACAGGAGACAATATTGAACAAGCCTACGCGCGGACATACGGGAAGGTGGATAAGATACATATACCGGATATGCAATACAGGACGGATATGGAGTGTAGTACGAAGAAGAGATATAAAATGCTTGAGTCACAAGGATGGCTACGATGAATATAAAGCTCGTTACTATACCTCACGAAGAACAACGGTATCCCACGGTAGGGGATTGGGTGGTTAATGGGGATAACTTGTATATCTCTGTAAGCAAGATGGATGATCCTCGTTATGAACTACTTGTAGCGGTACATGAGTTGGTGGAAGTATTGCTCTGCAAGGAGCGTGGTATTCCGCAGGAGCTAGTGGATAAGTTTGACATGGAATACGAAGCCTCGCGTAGTGAATGGGATACTACTAGCGAGCCGGGAGATGCAGCGAGTGCGCCGTATAGGAAAGAGCACTTCTTTGCTACTAGTATAGAGCGTCTCCTCGCCGCGGAGCTTGGTGTGGATTGGAAGAAGTACGAGGCCGCAGTTGAAGCACTCTAAGCCAGTAAGCAGCGCGCTTCTGATACTTATGGCACTGCCTACAGACTCGCTGCCACACTAGAGTTCCTTTTAGTGTCCTATCTTTGGCCCAGTAGGAACCGCCGGGAGCGTCCTTGTCGTG
>CAZVYV010000411.1:0-3307 GCA_964630985.1 uncultured Occallatibacter sp. | reverse complement strand
GCATTCTGAAGATGCTCGCACCGGAGACGGTGCAGCAGGACACAGTGACTCTGGCAGAGAATGTCGGGCCAATCCCGGTGCGATTTGAACAGGGCGCCGGAAGCTCGGCGGGAATCTTCGGCGAGATGACGCAGCGCGATCCAGAGTTTGGCGCGGAACTTGACTCAGCGGTCGTCGCTCGCCTGGCAGCCCTGGAGCCGGGCGATGTTGATGCCGTATTGCCGCCGCAGGTGGTTTCGACGGGGACGGCCTTTGCCATTGTGGCCCTCCGCTCTCAGGAAGCTTTGGGGCGGCTCAAGGTGAATCAGGAGGAAGCGACGGCATGGCTGCGCGAGCGCGGTGCAAGGTGGTTCTATGTCCTTGCCCCTTCTCTCGACCAAGACGAGCATGGCACGAAGTGCTGGCAGGCGAGGATGCAGTTCTATGGCGGAGAAGATCCGGCTACGGGCTCGGCGGCCGGGTGCGCCATCGCTTACCTCGTAGCTCGCGGCGCCGTTCGGCCGGCTACTCGCATTCATGTGCGACAGGGCGTGGAGATGGGACGGCCGAGCGATCTTTTTCTTTCCGCGCAAAAAGAAAACGCGAGGATCAGCGATGTGCGCGTTGCGGGCAGCACAGTTCTTGTTGCAAATGGGCGGCTTTTCCTGCCGTGATGCACATGCTTTCAACAGATATTCATCTTCGCAAGTGACATTGTGTGTGTGTTGTAGCAGTTTTCCACTTGTTTCAATCGGATTTTCATTGGCATCTTCGCTTCGTTTTCCCTCTTTTCACGATTCTCCGGTACCCGTACTGTTTCGATTCGTAGCAGACAATTCCCTGGCGCGTTTCGTCTGGAATTTGTCAGACGCGCCAAATGCTGTGCACTTGACCGCGAAGCAAGACAAAAAGCGGTTCCACAATTTACGTGCCTCTTTCCGACATAGCGCAAGGTGGCTTTTTCTTGATGAAAAAGCCACTCAGCGGTCACGGATCCGGGTATAGCAAATGTGAAACCGCTGTGCCACGGCGGGTCATGTGCCGGTCCCCAGTTATGTGAGTAACTCCGCCCATCCTTTGGGGTGCGGACCTCTCTGCGGGAGAACCGGCCACGCCGATCCAAAGAATGTGAGCACGTCTTCCTCCCGCGTACCGGGCCTAACACTGGAACAAATTGAACCCGCACGCCGGGCGGTTAGCAGAACTGTTGCCTTGAACGAATCCTTGAAATTGCACTTAGGAGTAGTCCCCTCACCATGCGTCCAAAGAAAGTGATTCTCTGTGTAGACGACAACGAACAAGAGCTTTCCGTGCTCAAGTTCACGCTGGCAACGAATGGCTATCGCGTGCTTGCGGCTTCAAACGGCCAGGAGGCGATCGCAGTTTTTTCGACGGCGCCGCAAATCGACCTGGTTCTGGCCGACACCAACATGCCCCAGATGAGCGGAATTCAACTCGCGGAACGGCTGAAGCGCATGCGGTCGCATGTGCCCATGCTGCTGCTCGGCGACGCGCAAGCGGCGGGCGGAGAACTGCATGTGGCCGACGCAGTGATGGCAAGGAAGAACTGTACTTCGTTCGAGCTGCTGGAGCGCGTGAAGTTGATGAGCGCTCGCAAGCGCGGGCCGCGCAAGGGCGCGCACCGCGTTGCCCAGGACGATGCCCTGGCCGCGGCGTCGTGAGAAAAGCAGGGAGTAGGGAACAGGGATCAGAGCTGCCGCTCACCCGGCAGCAACGGCAATGCCCGTTTGAATCCTTGCTCGGAGCTGCGGAGTTGGCGCGAGGCACCCACGGCCTGCGATCTCTCGTAGAACAGAGCGGATCAACGGACGGCTCAGTAGTCTGATTGGAGTAACTTCCCTTTTCTGGCTGATCCTTGTTCCCTGTTCCCGTGCCTTGCCCGCTTCCCACTTGACGACGATGCTTGAGTTTGCTCATACTCGCCATCTATGGCAGTACGCCGCCGGCGAAGGGTGCCTCCGGTGAAAGTGGGTTCGTATGGACCTGGTTCTTTTACGTCTTCTTTTTGTCTTATTGCTTGCTGCGGTTTGTTACTTCCTCCGCCCCTTCGGACTCGCGACGGGATGGGAGAGTGCAATCGTCGGTGCTGCCGCGGCCTGCGCGGTCATCGTCTTCGAGATGCGTGTGAGGGCTCTCACGCTGCGGCGACTGATCGGCGCCGTTGTTGGCAGCGTGCTCGGCATCGTGGGTGCGGCACTCTTTTGCCTGGTGCTTCGCTCAGCTCCGCTCTCCAGCGCCAACTCCGCAGTGCTGCAGATCTTCGTACTGTTCCTTATGACCTATGTGGGCCTGCTGGTGGGCGCCAGCAAGGGCGACCTGTTGAACCCGGCCGCACTGGGCACTGTTTTCTCGGGCGACAAACCGACACGCCGTAGCGCCAAGGTGCTTGATACAAGCGTCATTATCGACGGCCGAATCGCGGACATCGCCGAAGCAGGCTTTATCGATGGAACGCTGGTGGTGCCAGAGTTCGTGCTGCGCGAGTTGCAGACCGTTGCCGACTCCACCGATGGCTCCAAGCGCCAGCGCGGACGCCGCGGCCTGGATATGCTGCAGCGCATGCAGTCGAACGACAAGATCCTGGTGCAGATTGTGCCTGACGACTTCCCTTCGATTCGCGAAGTGGACCTGAAGCTGCTTGAGCTGGCAAAGAAATGGGAAGCGAAGGTGGTCACCAACGACTTCAACCTGAACAAGGTGGCGCATTTGCACCACGTTGAAGTGTTGAACATCAACGACCTGGCCAATGCCCTGAAGCCCGTGGTGCTGCCCGGCGAGCGCATGAGCATACTGATTCTGAAAGAAGGCAAGGAATACAACCAGGGAGTGGGCTACCTGGATGACGGCACCATGGTGGTTGTGGATCACGCGCGGAAGCTGATCGGGCGGTCAGTTGGGATTTCGGTTACCAGCGTGCTGCAGACGGCCAGCGGAAAAATGATCTTTGGCAAAATGGACGAGAACGGCAAGCCGATGGTGGAAGCATGATGAAAAGCGCGGTGCAGGTTTTCTCAATCGTCGCAGAGCGGCCGGCTGTTTGCACGTGCCCCAAGCGGGAATGTCCGCGGCACGGCGACTGCCAAAGGTGCAGGGACTACCACCTGCACTCGAAGCGCCAACGGTCGCCCTACTGCGAACGCAAGCTGGGGTGGTTGAAGCGCATGTTTGGGGCGCAGACCGCGCGATAACTTCCGCCGGGATTGGCAACTCTACGCAACCAATTGCCTCGCCTTAGGTCGGAAGCAGGCGTTGCGTGAGGCGGTGCTTCGTCTCGGGCCACTCCGACTCAAGAATGGAATAGCGCCAT
>CAZVYV010000410.1:0-3320 GCA_964630985.1 uncultured Occallatibacter sp. | reverse complement strand
GACGACAATGGGGAAGTCATATTGCCATTTTAGATGCAAATGCGCTGAGGGGCGCTCGGAGGGGCCCAGCACTTCGGGGATCAATCGGTTTCTTGCGATCTGTTGGGCGCCAGCGTCAGTTGCCCTTTGCCGGCGTATCGGCGTAATAGCCGGCCTTGTTGCGTACGTTGAATTCGTCCGTCGCGGCACGCGGAATCGTCACTACCACTCGATGAAAGGTCCTTCCGGGCTCTTGATTTTTCGGGTAATAGCCGAGCAAATACTGTGTTCTCAGGTCGTCACTTACCCGTGCAAATGCCTTGTCCAACCCGCCCTCGCCCACGTAGAAATGCTTTCCGCCCGTCTCTTCTGAAAGCGTAATCAGCGCGTGTTCACCGCCCAGATCACGTCCGGCGCTGGCTTCGATGGGCACGTCGATCAGCGAATAGATCATCACCTCATTGCGCAGCGCCGCCTCTAACGCCTGCGCGTAGGTCGAGGACTTGGCAGTGTCGTCGCCGTCCGAAACGAGCACCAGCACCTTACGCCCTTCACGCTTGCCCAGGCCCTGGGAGCCCAGAACAATGGCGTCGTAGAGCGCCGTCGCAAAATCAGAACGAAGTCCACCGACAGCGTGATCGATCTGCGAAAGGTTGTTGGTGAACCCAGTCAGCTCGGTTACATTTGTGGCAAATTCAAGCACGCTCATCTGGTCCTTCGGCTGAAGAATGTCATGAGCGAAATGGCGCGCCGCGCTCGCTTCTTCGTCCAAATCCTTGCGCACGCTCCCCGAAGTGTCGATGGCCAGCGTCAGATTCAGCGGCACATCCGTTTTCCGCTCGAAGAGTGCGATCTGCTGCAGCCGGTTGTCCTCGAACACGGCAAAATCGTCTTTGGTCAGGCCGCCTACAATCGCCCCGTTTTTATCCGTCACGTTGACGAAGATGTTCACGAGCTTCACGTCAACGTGAAACGTGGCATCCTGCGCCGTCGTCGCCACGGGGGCCAGCGTTATCATCGCCGAGATTCCGGCCATCGCCCACGCGCCGCGAAGGCCGCTCCATCTAGCCCTCATGCGGCGCCTCCGCGGTGTCCACTACGAGCCCTTCGGGAAACGGCTCCCCCGGCGCCCACACCGCGCCGTCGGCAAACGTCTCTTTTTTCCAGATGGGCACAGTCTGCTTTACGGTATCGATCAGCCATCGGCAGGCCTCAAAAGCTGCCGAGCGGTGTGCCGAAGCCACTACGATCAGCACGCTCGTCTCACCAATTTCGAGCCTCCCCAGCCGATGAACCAGCGTTACCTGGCGCACGCCGAATCGTTCGCGCGCTTTCTCGCCCAGCTCCCGCATTTGCCTCACCGCCATCTCTTCATAGGCCTCGTAGTCGAGGTGCAGCGTTCGACGTCCGCGCGAATGGTTGCGCACAATTCCGTCAAACACCACCACCGCCCCGTCCTCGCCACTCTTGGCCGATGCAACAATTTTGCCCGCATCGATCGCCTCGCGCGTTAGCCCAACAAGGACATTCGGCTCGCTGTTGCTCTCGTCCAAAGCATTCGCCGTGCGCGCAGCACCGCCGGAGACCGGTGGCAGCAGCCCCACTTCATCGCCATCATGCAGAATGTGCGCCGCCTGAGCATATTCGGCATTCACACCCACTGCAATGCCGCTGAGGGCGTCTTTTGGCGCGCGATCCGGCAACCGAGCACGCAGATGCTCAAGCAACGACCCCACCGTCGCATCCTCCGGCAGCTCCGCCTCGGCCGCGCTAGAGCCCAGCCACTCCTTCAAAATCCCAAAGGCAATTACGCGCACGCGCATGGTTAGGAAAAGAATACCGCTCTAGACTTTAGACGCAGTGCGGTGGGTAGGGGGGTGAATGAGGGGGCGAACGCGGGCGGTGGCAGAAAAAGAAAGGCCGGCAGATTCGCCGGCCTGTTCGCACAAGATTGGGAAAAGCTTACGCCGCGGCACCGGCTGCACTAGCAGCGCTCGCGGCCCTGCTCGCT
Source organism: uncultured Occallatibacter sp. (assembly GCA_964630985.1). Classification (GTDB taxonomy): domain Bacteria; phylum Acidobacteriota; class Terriglobia; order Terriglobales; family Acidobacteriaceae; genus Telmatobacter. The sequence continues at coordinate 1,330 of CAZVYV010000410.1, read as the reverse complement.
TCGGCAGGCTGCAATTGCGGCCGCGCCAAAAGCAGTGGTAAAGCCACTTCCAGCACATCCTCGATCTTACTGGCGTAGTGGACCTTCACGCCTTCCATCATCTCGGGAGTCAGATCCTCTTCCACATTCTGGCGGTTTTCCGCGGGCAGAATGATGGTTTGCACTCCAGCCCGACGCGCCGCCAGAAACTTCTCCTTGATTCCGCCCACTGGCAGCACGTTGCCGCTCAGCGTGATTTCGCCGGTCATTGCCGTCAGCGGTAGTACCGGAGTATCCGTCAGCAACGATGCCAGCACGGTCGCCATGGTTACTCCGGCCGAGGGGCCGTCCTTGGGAATGGCGCCTGCCGGCACGTGAATGTGCAGGTCCATCTCCTTGGTGAAGTCCTCAGCCAGCCCCAGACGCGCCGCGTTCGAGCGCACCCAGGTCAGCGCGGCCTGCATGGATTCCTGCATCACCTCGCCGATCTGCCCCGTCATCGTAAAGCCACCCTTGCCCTTCATCTTGTTGGCTTCGATGAACAGGATGTCGCCGCCGGCCGGTGTCCATGCCAGCCCAACGGCCACGCCCGGCCGCTTCACCCGCTCCGCTACCTCGGTTTCAACGCGCACCTGGATGCCGCCAAGGAACTCTCTCAGAGTCTCCTTGGTCACCACCAGCTTCTCCGTGTGGCCTTCCACCACGCGGCGCGCTTCCTTTCTGCACACGGTTCCAATCGTCTGCTCCAGCTTGCGCACGCCGGCCTCGCGCGTGTAGTGGCGAATGATGTAGCGAACCGCTTGTTCCGGGAACTCGATCTGCTCCGGCGTGATCCCGTTCTCCTTGATTTGTCGCGGAATCAGGTACTGGTTCGCGATGTGGACCTTCTCCTCTTCGCTGTAGCCCTGCAAAGGAATGATCTCCATGCGGTCGATGAGCGGAGGCGGCACCGTGTCCAGCATGTTCGCCGTGCAGATGAACAGCACCTTTGACAGATCGAACGGCACGTCAAGGTAGTTGTCCCTGAACGTGTTGTTCTGCGCTGGGTCCAGCGTCTCCAGTAGCGCCGATGCCGGATCGCCGCGGAAGTCCCGTCCCAGCTTGTCCACTTCGTCGAGCATGATGACCGGGTCGTTGGTTTCCGCCCGGCGAATGCTCTGGATAATCTGTCCCGGCAGCGCGCCGATGTAGGTCCTGCGGTGCCCGCGAATTTCGGCCTCATCGTGCATGCCGCCAAGCGAAATGCGTTGGAATTTGCGGCCGAGCGCGCGCGCGATCGAACGGCCGAGGCTTGTCTTGCCCACTCCCGGCGGCCCAACGAAGCACAGAATCGGCCCCTTCATGTCGGGCT
>CAZVYV010000409.1:0-3322 GCA_964630985.1 uncultured Occallatibacter sp. | reverse complement strand
GCCGGTTTACTACCGGCCGTACTATCTCGTCGGCGGAGTGTACTACTGGCGGTAAAGAAAGACAGGGATCAAGAGAACGAGGGACCAAGGGAACGAAAACGGGCATCCTGCTTAGGCGGGATGCCCGTTGTGCGTTGGGCCGATTTTGCGCCGCGATCCCGCAATTCATCGCACGCGAGCCCAATGAGGCCGTCGTCTATAATGGACGAGTCGCATACAGCGAGAATCGCGCATACGCAAGCGCGCCGCGCACTGCAGCAATTCATGCTGCCTCCCGCAGGCCAGGCTTGCCGCGCTCAGAGGGTTGAAGTCCATCCATGATTCGTTTCCTGCAAACAGACAATCGCATGGTCAAGGCGCTGATCGTAGTCATCATCGGCGCGGCGTCCGTCACCATGGTGCTGTACCTTATTCCCGGCCTCGGCGGCATGGGCTCCTCGTCGCCCGACACATACGCGGTTGTTTATCCGCACTGGTATAGCCGCATTCTCTCCTCTGGCGACAGCATCACCCAGGCGCGCGTGGAGCAGATCACCGAGAACCAGCTGCAGCAGCGCGATCCGCAATACGCCAGCAATCCCATGATCGTGCAGCTTTTTGAGCAGCAGGTGGGCCAGCAACTGGTGCAGCAGAAGGTGCTGCTTGAAGAGGCGCACAAGCTGGGCTTCTACGTGACCGACGATGACGTGCGCAAGTGGCTGCGAACGGGGCCTACAGCAGAAGTGCTTTACCCCGACGGCAAATTCATTGGCGAAGACGCCTATAAGCAGCTGATTGACGAGCGCCTGCACGAATCCGTAACGGATTTCGAGGACCAGATCAAGGACCAGATTACGATCCAGCGGTTGCAGGCATTTATCACCGCCGGGGTCACGGTCAGCGATAAGGAAGTGCGCGACACCTACCTGAAGCAGAACATCAAGATCAAGTTCGATTACGCGGTGATTGCCTCGGACGATCTGCGGAAGACAATCAATCCCCCTGACAGCGAGCTCGAAGCATTCTTCAAGAGCAACGCGGCGCGGTACGCGCAGGCGGTGCCCGAGGAGCGCAAGATCACGTACTTCGCGTTCACTGACAGCCAGATTCCCGGAGGCGTCCAGCCGCCGAGCCAGCAGGCTGTGCAGCAATATTACAACGAGCATGCCGCTGAATATTCCGTGCCGGAACAGGCCAAGTCGCGCCACATCCTCATCAGCGTGCCGCCCAACGCCAATGCCGCAACCGATGCCGCAGCCAAAGCCAAGGCGCAGATGGTTCTCAAGCTGCTCCAGGCCGGCGGCGACTGGACCAAATTGGCCAAGCAATACTCTGACGATCCGGGCAGCAAGGACACTGGCGGCGAGTTGGGATTTGCGCAGCGTGGCAAGATGGTGCCGGCGTTCGACAATGCGATCTTCACGCAGAAGATTGGCGAGATTGACATTATCAAGACGAACTTCGGCTATCACATTGTGCAGGTTGAAGAGCGGCAGACCGCGCATACGCAGCCGCTAAACGACGTGCAGGCCAGCATTGTTGCATCGCTCACGCGCCAGGCACAGGCGGGGGCCGAGGACAATTATGCGCAGCAGTTGACCAGCGAGGCAGGAAGGAACGGCCTCGAGAAGACGGCCGCGGCCCACCACCTCGATCTGGTGACCACGGATCCCGTGGCGAGCACCGGCGTGATTGCGGCCATGCCCGATAGCGCGCAGATTCTCGCCAAGGCCTTCCAGGCCAAACAGGGCGACCCGCCGCAATCGGCGACCACTGGCGAGGGCTTTGCGATCTTCCAGGTGACGGGGATCGTTCCCGCGCACGCGCCCACATTTGCCGATTGGAAGAGCCACGTGCTCGACGACTACCGCCAGGAACAACTGCCGGCATTGCTGACCCTGAAGACAAAGCAGCTCGCCGATCAGGCTCAGTCAACCAAGGATCTGGCCAAGGCGGCCAAGGCCGTGGGCGCGACTGTGAAGACCAGCGATCTGGTGGGCGAAAGCGGACAGGTGCCTGACTTTGGCGAAGTAGGCCAGGTGGCTCCGCAGCTCTTTGATATGAGTGTGGGCGCCATCAGCGGCCCCATCAACGCCGGCCGCACCGGCGTGGTGGTCAAGATCGACGACAAGCAGGCTCCGACACCAGACGAGATCGCGAAGGGTCTCGACCAGATGCGCGATCAGCTTCTGGACCAGCGGCGCAATGAAGCGTTCAGCGTCTTTGTGAGCAATACATTCAACGACTACAAGAAGCGCAAGCTCGTGGTCATCAACGCCAAGCCGAAGGGGCCGCAAGCGCCCGGACAGCAACCGGGTACGTAAGCGCGAATCAGGTGTAAAGCAAAAGGCCCGCAACTTCCAAGGTTGCGGGCGTTTTGTTTGCCGCGGCTAATCCAGCTCTATGAATGCGCGACACCTCAAATGGTGCGGTGAACGCAATACAGGGATTGAAAAAGTGTAAGTTATGCGCTACACTTGCTTTCGGATGGGCCTTCGACCCTTCTCAGAGCTGGTGGTTCGTGGAAGCAACAGCAAGGGAATTGAGGGTCTACGAAAGTTCAAGGGGGAAACGCCCATTTGAGGCGTGGCTGGAGGGCTTGAGGGACCCAAGGGGGCGAGCGCGGATTCAGGTTCGCCTGGATCGAATAGAGCAAGGAAACCTGGGCGATTGCAAGTTTGTCGGCGACGGTGTGTCCGAGCTGCGATTGGATTTCGGGCCTGGCTACCGCGTCTACTTTGGCGAAGACGGACCAAGGATCGTCCTCCTGCTGATCGGTGGTGACAAAAGGACCCAGGCAAAGGACGTTGAAGTCGCCAAGAGGTATTGGAAGGACTACACGGGGGTGAAGAATGCGCGGACGCTCAAGAAGCTATAGGGAAGGTCTGCTTCGAAGACTAAGAGACAACGATGAAGCGGCGAACTATTTGCAGGCAGCGCTCGAGGACTCGAATTCCGCATTTCTCGTAGCGCTCAAGAATGTCCTTGATGCGCGCAAGGTAGCCGTGGTGGCGCGTGCCAGCAATCTCAGTCGCGAACATATTTATCAGATGCTGACTGAGGATGGCAATCCAACTCTGAAAAGCCTGGGAAGCATCATCGATGCACTGGGCCTTCGGCTTTCGGTTGCCGTGAAGAGCTCTGCGCGCGCCCAGAAAAGTGCCGCGTGACGCAATAAAAACACAAGGGTGAAACGCGTATTTCAGCACTTTGATTTCTGTCGAGTAGGAAGCGCCCGCAGCCCCCAGAATTGCGGGCTTTTTGTTGGTGCCTGCAGCGGCGGTCACCGCAGACCCTCGGTTGCGAACGGCAGCCCCGTTGCTGGCCAGCGATCCGGTTGCGC
>CAZVYV010000408.1:0-3325 GCA_964630985.1 uncultured Occallatibacter sp. | reverse complement strand
GCGACGATTTGGGGCTTGCCGTGAGGCCGGGAACCGAGAACGCCGACTGCATGGCGCCTGCGAGCTTATCCGCAGCCGAGAAATCCCACGAGAGCAGCGGCGCGGCCTGGGCGATGGGGAACTTCCCGTCCTTGACCGCCGTGAGGAGCTTGGTGATCGAGACAATGTAAGCCTGGCCAGTTTCATCCGACTCCACCGCTTCCCGATCAACCTTCCAGGTGGTCGATGTGCTCTGGCCTTCAACCTTGGGTGCTGCCGGCGGAATATACTGCGGCGGAATGAACGGGCGTGGAATTTCGATGGGAGGCGCATCGAACAGCGTTTGAGCTCTTTGCTCGTCCCCTTCGTCGATCGCGTCCTGCACGTCGGCAAGCCGGATGCGCTGGGCTTCCTCTTCCTGTAATCGACGGGCCTCGGCCTCGGCAGCCTCACGCGCCTTGCGCAACGCCTCTTGCCGGATGCGCTCCTGTGCTTGGTCCCAGGACAGGATCTGGCTCTTGATGTGGCTGATGCCCTTTTCCAGAGGATCGACGCCCGCCTTGACCTTGGCTCCGGCTTCAGAATACGCATCGTACAAGACCTTGCGGAAGGGGTCCAGAGCCTCGACGGTCTTCGTCTTCTTCTCGGTCAATCGGGTAAGAATATCGCTGGCCGACAGCCTAGTGTCGGCATCAATGATCTTGACGGTCAACGCCTGCTCGCCAGTCTCCTTGGATTGAGCGATGATCGCCTTGATTTCCCCTTCGCGCTCGGCCAAAAGATCAAGTGCCTCAGCCGCGCTCTCCGGCACCGTCCAGGCCCCCAGCAGTTCTCCGCGCGGTGGGGCGGTCATAGCAGAATGCCCAACGTCTATCCCGCCATCGATCTTGGTGAAAGTTCCGTCTGGGTGTTGGCTGTAAATATCCACCCTGTCAACTTCTGGCGCCGCGCCATCATGAAGGGCGTTCATCACCTGGAAGACCTCTTCGGAAACGGCGGGCATCTCCAACAACTTCTCCGGATCGGACTCCTTCGACCAGTAAAGCGCGCCCATCTCGCCGGTACCGCACTGGAAGGCTTGATTGCCGGTCCATGTCGGATCGCAGGCCCGAATGTCGTCATCCGTGATCCCACCCTCAATTGCAGGCTTCGCCGCGGGCTGCTCGTTTGGCTCTTCGGCGCCCAAGACCTCGTACTCCCATCCGGGGTTGCCTTTGATGTTGGCATTGAAGTATTTGCCGAGAGATGGCGCGGAAAGCACTTCGTCGCCCATCTCCGGGCTGACGTGCTCGTATCCGCGAATCTCCCTTGTGCTCTTGAATTCGAGCAGGAGTTGCCAGTTGTCGGAATCGTATCCGGCCCTGCTGAACATCGAACTGTTGACCGGCTGCAAGCATGGGTATTTCGCCATTGTTCTTTCCTTTCGTGGTTACAGACCTAACACAACATTTCTGTGGACGCGCACGATAAGGCTATCAATGAATTCCTGATCCGCCGAATCGCGCAAGTTTGATGTTGCCGACGCTTTCTCTACCTGCTCCAGCAGCCCTTCAATCTCGTCAGCTACTTCCTGGTACGACAACTGGCCAAGTTTGATTTTCAGTATATGGCCTGCGTTGGGGAGAGGGAAGGTGACGTTTGCGGTGGTCAACAACTCAATTGCCTCGTTGGCCACGCGCACTGCATGAGATAGCGCCTTCCAATCGACTCCCTCGTTGGTTTCCGCCAGTCTTGCTCGCTTGCCGTACTCGTCATAGATGCGAGCATAAATAGCGGCTGCTTCCTTCAAGGTGTTTTTGAACCCAACTTTGCGATTGCAGCACTCGAAGTACGTTTCAAACTTTCCGGGGGTAGTTTCCTTTTCTACAACGCAAGTGTGCTCGTTAATGATCCGCGGACGGTCACCCATGATGTCTCCCACTTTCGCAGTGGGGCCATGAGTTTCCATCTCCTTTGCAAATCCTTCAGCAGCGGCTTTTGCGGCAGCAACCCGGCTCCCCTTGATTCCGTACTTGTTCGCCTGAGTCCTACAGTATCCGACAAATGCTGCACTCTTTTTCGTGAGCAGAAGGTCTTTGTTCGCTCGGATTTCATTCCACAAGGGGGTTGAAATGAGAGGCTTCGGCGCAAAAAGCATGTCAATTGTTACCGTCTGCCCCTCGGCTAGAAGTCCGAGATACCGCTGAAGAGAATAAGCCTCGTCGTCAGTATTTTCTGGAGAATTCTTGTCCCCCTCAAATCGCTTGACTTTGTGGCCGGTAGATCCCTTCACGCGCTGAAGAAGAATGTCTTCGGCGTTGGGGATGTAGACCGATTTGTAATCGTGATCGCTCTGCGGCGTATTCGTGCCGTACAAGTGAGACCCAAACTCAATGCGAACTACTATGCCGTCGCTCATGCCGCCGCCTCTAACTTCTCCCAAACACGCTGTTTGTGGTTGATCCGCCAATGCACCAGCCGCAGCGCCGCAATTCCAACCGCCTCGTCTTCCTGATGATTTGTGTGCGGGTGGAGCTTATAGTTCCCGTTCTTGAACAACTGCAGCGCAAACCGCTGGACCCGGCCAACGTGGTTCGACCGAAAAATGCCCATCTCCTGAAGGCCGGTCTGGACGCTCCACGAGGGCTGTACGGCGCTCGCCGCCTTGATTTCGACCACGGCATCCCATTTTCCCAGACGACCGAAGCAGTCGGGCGTGAGGCCCACTGGCATGTTGTGTATGTTCACGATCATTGCCCGTTCGGACCATGCCGGGTCCGGCTTGAACTTCGTGTCGCGCATGAACGCAAGGTACGCCTCGAAGTAAGGCCGCGTCTCGTCTGTGATCCAACTCGGGTCCACCTCGCCGTAGGTGTTGTAGGCCGCCGCCAATTCGTGAACCTCGGTTCCGCGTCGAGCCGCGTTCTCCAGCACTTCGGGGTCGATGCCGGAATAGTCGCTCAGGCCCTGCAATTTGAGCACTTGAGTCAACGAGGGCACGAATAATCCATTGGCGTCCCGGTATAGGTGCCCTTCGCTGTCGAATGTTCCTCCGTGGATGGCGACCGTGGTCATTGTTCACCCCGCATTGCTTCGTCCTCAACCCGCGCAAATGGGTTCGACTCCAACTCCTTGCGCCGCTTCTCGGTGACCATCCACTCCTTAAACGTCATGCCGCAATCAGCGTCCAGAAACTCGCGGTAGCGGATCTGGCTGCGTGATAGCTTCGGCGGCGCTGGGCTCTCTTCGCGCATCGCCTTGATGCCAGCATCGGTCACGGAGCAGTTGAAGTAGGGCAGCCACTGTGTCGTTTTGTGCTGCTGCATGTAACCTAGCGCAACCAGTTCGCGGCATATCGGTTCATCGC
>CAZVYV010000407.1:0-3329 GCA_964630985.1 uncultured Occallatibacter sp. | reverse complement strand
CCAAGCGCCGGCACAAGCGTGAGCTCCGGCTCTGCGGTCAATCTCGTCGTCTCAACCGGCCCGGCGCAAGGGTCCGGCTCCTACACGCTAAGCGCAAACCCGTCGTCGCTCACCATCAAGAGCGGCTCCTCGGGATCTACGGTGATCACGCTGACGCCGACGGGCGGGTTCACAGGCACGGTGGACTTCGCCTGCGGATCGCTGCCGGCCAAGGTCACGTGCACCTTCGCGCCCACCAGCCTCACGGTTCCTTCCGCTGGGCCGCTGACCACCACGCTCACCATCGGGACCACCGGAAACGCCTCCGCATCCCTTGTCAAGGAACCGGCAGGAACCGTCCTTCCTGCGCTGTTTGCGGCCCTGATTCTGCTGCCTCTCGGCTTTATTCGGCGCGTCCTTCGCACCAAGAAACCCGGAAGTCCGTGGCTTATGCTGTTGCTGTTGGCAGCAACGTGCGTTGCTGGCGCGGGCCTGCTCGCGACGGCCGGGTGCGGCGGGAAGAGCAGTTCATCCGCGGCGCCCGGCGTCTACAGCGTACCCATCAATGTAACCAGCGGCGGGACATCTGTACCGTTGAACCTTTCGATCACGATTGATTAGCAAGCCGATCGAAATCTCGCGCGAGCGCAATGACCTCATGCAAGGTCGTTGCGCTTTGCCAGTTAATTCAGTGTGTTCGAGGAGTAGGCCACACTAGGTGAGTCAGGAGTGACTGGCGCTCCCATTACACTCACTGCATGGCTCTTCGGCTTTATGCAGCCACTACCAGTGCGGGCAAGCTGCGCGACTTTCGCACGGCTGCGAAGAAATATTCGGTTAGCATTGAGCCGCTTTCGGGGATCGAAGATATCTTGCCGCCGGAAGAGGATGGCGACACGTTTCTGGCGAATGCGGCGACAAAGGCTGTTTATTATTCTCGTTTTGCGCCCGGTGAGTTGGTTGTCGCGGACGATTCGGGCCTGGAAGTTGACGCGCTTGGGGGCGCACCCGGCGTGCGCTCGGCGCGATTTGCGGCGGATACGGGCCTCGTCGACTCGCCGGACGCCAACGACAACACCGACGTATGGAACAATATTCTGCTGCTGCAGAAAATGGAGGCGTTTCCGACGGAGTTGCGCACGGCGCGCTACCACTGCACCCTGGTTGCCGCGCGCGATGGCGATGTGGTTCAAGTCGCCGATGGAACGGTGGAAGGCATGATTCTGGATGCGCCGCGCGGAACGGGTGGATTCGGCTACGATCCGGTGTTCTATTTGCCTGACCTGGGCATGACAATGGCTGAGATCGATCTTGAAACCAAGCTTTCGCTCAGCCATCGAGGACGAGCGATTGCGGCGCTGCTGGCGAATCTCCGTGCCTGAGGCATTTTGCTCTCAGGCACGAAGACTCAATCGATTCTCGTTCTAGGGACGGCTCGCCGGAGGCACAACTCCATTCATTCGCAGGTATTCGACCATTTGGCCATAGTGGTCAAAGGTATGGATGAGGGCCTCCTCGATGAGCGCCAGCCTGGTAACCGAATCGGCCTGCAACGGTGAAATGGGTGACGCTTTGACAGGGATTTCCGTGTTGCCGATCGCGTCGATTGCCTTGCCCAGGCTCGCAAAGGAGCCATTCAGGTAGTCGATGATTTCCGCTTTCGTCCGAACCGTTTCAGGACCGCTTTCATCTCCGGCGTCGGCCGGCGGGTCTTCACCGAGCGCAGCCGCCGCCAAAATGTAGTTGCACGCCGCGAGGTGTTTGACTTGCTGGCCAAAGGTTCGCACACCCTTGAATTCGCCGTTGGACGGGACAAACGAATACTTGTCGGCCGGCATGGCATCGGCGGTGGCAACAACGATGGTTTCAAGTGGGCTAAAGAGGTCTCGCAAGGCCTGCCGTTCTTTTTGAGCGGAAAGGATCTGGTTATCGGCTGCAGGGCCAGGCGTCGACGCGGCGGTCGGAGCATCAACGGCTTTTCCGCCCGGTTGATCCGCCTGGGCCATTGCAATTCCATTACAGGCCAGGCAAAGCAGGCCGATGCATATACATTTCAATCGCTTCATTCGTATTCTCCCGTCGGCTGCGAGCTTTGCGCTCATCCGACATGCGAAGACGGTACAACTTAAAGTCGACTTTAAGGCAAGCGATATTTTCGCTCGGCAACTTTTAACGCGAAATCGCGACTTCAGATACCTGCACTAGAATGTACGGATGTCTCAACTGCTTATCTCGGAGGTCGCGCAGCAGGCAGGGCTCCAGGCGTCTGCGATTCGCTATTACGAAAAGATAGGACTGCTTCCTCCGGCGCAGCGCGCGAGCGGTCAAAGGCGGTACGATTCGACGGTTCTCTATCGCCTTGCGGTCATCCAGCGGGCGCGGCAAGTGGGGTTCACCCTGGACGAGATCCGGGTACTGTTTTTTGGTTTCCGCACCGGAATACGCGCTTCGGCGCGCTGGGATGCCCTGTCAAAGAAAAAGCTAATGGAACTGGACAGCTTGATGGATGGGATTAAGACCATGAAGCAACTGCTGGAAAGGATGCTCGAAAACTGCCACTGCGACACGCTGGAACAATGTGGAAGGGGTATCTTGAAACGGGGAAGCGCGGCTGTCGCAGTAGGATTACCGTCGGCAAAGGGGCGATACGGCCGAACGTAAACCCGCTAAGGGACGAACGCGAACGCCCGCTCTTGTGACATCATGGCCGCGTTTGTAAGGCCGCTTCGATCTCCCGATTGGTGAGGACGGCTGCAATCTTGTCCTTCATATATTTCAAAGAAATTTCGTGATGTTCTCGATCGTAGGAACCGATGCAGTCTAGAGCCAGCACGACGGGCCAATCCTGTTGATACGCATCGACTGCTGTGGTGCGGATGCAGGCATGAGTATTGATTCCGGCGAGAACGATGGCGTCTGGCTTGAGAAGCGCCAGTTTTTCGTCGAGGTCAGTACCGAAGAACGCGCTATAGCGCTTCTTCACAATCATGGTGTCGGACTTGGCGACGGCTAAGTCTGAATCAATCTGAGAGCCAGGCGTTCCTTTGATGACGGTGCGAATTCCCTTCGACTTCATCTCCGGAAATGCATCGCTCAAGTCCGGCTCAAATTCCTGCCGGACCCAAATCACGGGTAGAGAGCGACCGCGAAACATCGCGACCAATTTATTGATCGATTGAACGAGCTCTTTCCGGCGCCCCGGTTCCCAACTGGCCAGGAAGTCGTTCAGCATGTCGATGACGATGAGGACCGGAGTCTTCATGGGAACAGGCTAGCAGAGAGCTTTGTCTCGCCGAAGCTGGCGCTCTGGTTTCGCACTTCTCTCCTCCAAAACATAAAGGCGCGGAGCG
>CAZVYV010000406.1:0-3349 GCA_964630985.1 uncultured Occallatibacter sp. | reverse complement strand
GAGTTTAAGGATCTGCTGGATCAGCTTGACCAGCAAGGATTTCGCGCACGCATCGATGGCGAGGTGACCGACCTTTCCGAGCCGCCGGCCCTCGACAAACGCAAGAACCATACCATCGAAGCCATCGTTGACCGCGTTCTGCTAAAGCCCGAGGTTGCCCCATCCTCGTCGACGGCTTCATCGGCGACGAGGGTGGGAGGCAATGAAGCAAAATCCGCAACCGGCCACGCGAAGCCCTCCGTCGAAAAACGCCTCGAGCAGGCTGTCGCCAAAGCCCTCCAGCTCGCCAACGGACTCGTCCTGGTCGGTTTCAATGCAGGCGAAGAGCAGTTGTTTTCCTCGTCCATGGCCTGCCCCGATTGCGGCCTCGACGTGCCGAAACTTGAACCGCGCAGCTTTTCGTTCAACTCGACCTTCGGCGCCTGCCCTAACTGCCACGGCCTCGGCTCGCTCTACGATTTCGATCCCGCCAAAGTCATCACCGATTGGTCAAAGCCGCTGCTCGATGGCGGCCTTGGTCCGGGCTCATCGTCGCAATACCTCATCAAGCTCATCCAACTCGCCGCCGAGCGCTACAAGATCGACCTGAAGTTGCCTTTCGAGGATCTGCCGCCCAAACAGCAGCACATCCTCGTCTACGGGCCGCCCAAGGGCGAAGCGCCCCGAACCGGCTTCCACGGCATCCTCTCCTACCTTCGCGACAACGTTGAAGAAGCGCGCAGCGAGGGCTATCGCGAGTACATGATGAGCTTCATGTCGGCCGCGCCTTGCGCTGTCTGCCGTGGCAAGCGCCTGCGTCCCGAGTCCCTTGCCGTCAAAATCGGAGGCCTCTCCATCGCTGACTTCACCGCGCTGCCGCTGAACCGCGCGTTGTCGGCCGCCATCAACCTGAAATTCACTGAGCGCGAAGCGCTGGTCGCGGAGCGCATCCGCCGCGAGATTGCTGAGCGCCTCGAATTCCTGTGCGCCGTCGGCCTCAACTATCTTTCGCTCGACCGCAACGCTGCCACGCTTTCCGGTGGCGAGGGGCAACGCATCCGCCTGGCCACGCAAATCGGCTCCCGCCTGCGCGGCGTCCTCTATGTACTCGACGAACCCTCCATCGGCCTGCATCAGCGCGACAACAATCGCCTCATCCAGGCACTCGAACGGCTTCGCGATCTTGGCAACACGGTTCTCGTCGTGGAACACGACGAAGAAACCATTCGCCATGCCGATTTTGTGCTCGATCTCGGGCCGGGCGCGGGCCGCCTTGGCGGCAACATCGTCGCCGAAGGCACGCCGGAGCAGATCATGGCCACGCCCGCGTCGCTCACCGGCCGTTATCTTAGCGGCGTCGAAACGATGCTGCAGCGCGCCAAGCCAAGGCCACTAACCGGTAAGTGGCTCTCCATCGCCGGCGCGCGAGAACACAATCTGCACGACCTGAGTCTGCGCATCCCGCTCGGCCTCATGACAGTTGTCACCGGTGTCAGCGGCAGCGGAAAAAGCACGCTGGTCAATGACATTCTCTATCGCTCGCTCGCCAAATCCATCTACGGATCGCGCGAAGAGCCGGGCGTGCACGACGAGCTGACCGGCGTCGAACAGATCGACAAAGTCATTCGCATCGACCAATCGCCCATTGGCCGCACTCCGCGCTCCAACCCCGCGACTTACACCCAGGTCTTCTCGCCCATCCGCGACCTGTTTGCCATGCTGCCCGAGGCGCGCGAGCGCGGCTACAAGCCCGGCCGCTTCAGCTTCAACATTCCTGGCGGCCGCTGCGAGGCTTGCCAGGGCGACGGCCAGCGGCGCATCGAGATGAGCTTCATGCCCGACGTCTTCGTGCAATGCGAAGTCTGCAATGGCCGCCGGTACAACCAGGAGACGCTGGCAGTGAAATTCCACGGCCACTCGATTGCCGACGTTCTAGACCTGACCATTGAAGACGCTCTTCCCCTGCTTACCGACGTGCCCCAGGTGCGCCAGAAACTGCAAACGCTCGTTGACGTGGGCCTCGGTTACGTGCACCTGGGCCAAAGCGCCACCACACTTTCCGGCGGCGAGGCACAGCGCATGAAGCTGGCTCGCGAACTCTCCAAGCGCCAGACCGGCAAAACGCTCTACCTGCTCGACGAACCCACCACCGGCCTGCACTTCGACGATGTGCGCAAGCTGCTTGAGGTTCTGCATCGCCTCGTCGACCTAGGCAATTCCGTTATCATCATCGAGCACAATCTCGACGTAATCCGCAACGCCGACTGGGTCATCGATCTCGGGCCCGAGGGCGGCGAAGACGGCGGACGCATCGTCGGCGAAGGCCGCCCCGCAAAGATCGCCGCCACTCCCGGCTCTTATACCGGCCAGTTCCTCAAGCGCTATTACAAGCTGTCAAACGGCCGCCTCTCGCCCACGGAGCTGGAAGACGAGCCCATCCCGGCCGGAAGCTCCAGTGGCCAAAGCTCGCCCACCTCGGGCCCGTCCGGCACTGACGGTCAGCCGGAAGCAGGAAAAAATGGCAAACGAACGCGGCAAAAGCGCTCGACGCATACATTCCGCCGTGAGAAAAAGCCGGTAAGCCAATGACCAAACTGCCTGAAGACGAAACGCGCGAGACTGCGACCATCCCCGCGCTTGTGGATCTACCGGCAGACGATAATGCGAGTTCCGCCTCCAGCCTGGCGCAGCCCACCGCCTTTGAGCCGCTCGGCAGTAAAGAGCCGGTTGAATCCGCGATCGGCGAACCTCCACCCGTCGAGCCTTCGATTGCCGCGCCTTCCGGACCTGATCCCTCTTTTGTTTCGCATGCCGAGCCTGGCACGCCAACCGTCACCGAACCACCGCGGCTTTTTCAATCCTTCACGCAACCTCCAGTCCGCCCTCCGGTACGCATCCCGCACTTCGGCCACGTCAGCTTGCTCATCCCTATTGGTGCAATCGCATTCGTTTGCACCATCCTTGTCCTGTTTTTTCCCATGCGGCTTCACCTCTTCGGCTGGAGCCTCTCCCCTCAGGTTGCCACCACCAACGTCTCGCTCATTCTTGCCACCGAAGGGATACTCTATCTCTTTGTCTTTGCGATAAGCGTGCCCGTCTTCCCGCTCTTCTGGCACGAAAAGTTCCTCACCGGATTGCAGTGGCGCGGCTCAGTAGCCATCAGAAGATTTCTGCCACTTGCCGCGACAGCGCTGGGTTGCGCCGGACTGGCTGCACTCGATGAAGTCGTTCTGCCCGGCCCCAAGAACGCGCCCATTGACAAGATGTTCAGTTCCCCCGGGGCTGCATGGCTCATGTTCGCCTTTGGCACCACCTTCGCTCCCTTCTTTGAGGAGATGTTCTTCCGCGGATTTCTCCTGCCCGCATTCTG
>CAZVYV010000405.1:0-3353 GCA_964630985.1 uncultured Occallatibacter sp. | reverse complement strand
CAGGATTCACCGGCCGCAACGCGAAACAGTTCCCCATCCCGCTCGATTCCCTTCAACCCAACATGCAGCACTAGCCCCGGAAAACCTTCATCGGCAATGAGCACATTGCTGCCGCCGCCCAGCACAAACAGCGGCACGCCCCGTCCCCGCGCCCACTCGCTGGCCTCCGCAACTTCGGCCTCTGTCGCCGCCTCCGCAAACCACCGCGCCGGCCCGCCGATGCCAAAAGTGGTCAAAGGCGCCAGGACTCGTCTTTCTTCGATCTGCATCGGTTCAAGGCTAACGCGTTTTCCCGAAAAACTGTAATTCGACGCCATTTGAGCGAAGTCGACGAGACCAACCCGGGGTCCCCAACGACTGGTTTTCGTCGTTGGGGTGGGACCACCAGGGAGCGGCGACCTTGCATAGAGCCGGCAACTGCAAGTGTTTTCGGGAAAACGCCATCCACCGGCAGGGCCGCACACGATAGAATAGCTACAGGCAGCTTCTCCTGCCGGAGGCGAACATGTACCCAGAATTGATGGTCATTCCCATGCGCGAAGAACTTGTGCGCGCCGGAATCAAGGAAACCCGGACCGCCGAAGAAGTGGACGCGGCACTGGCTGAGCCGGGAACTACCCTTGTCGTCGTCAACTCCATCTGCGGCTGCGCGGCCGGCAAAGCCCGTCCCGGCATCCGCCTCGCGCTCACGAACACTGCCAACCAGCCAGACCGAAAGATCACTGTCTTCGCCGGCCAGGATCGCGAGGCGACAGATCGCGCTCGCAGCTATTTCGAAGGCCATCCGCCCAGCTCGCCTGCTGTAGCGATCATGCGCGACGGCAAGCTCGTCTACCTCATGCAGCGCTCCGTCATTGAGCAATCCACCGCTCAGGACATCGCCTCCGAACTCACGCGTGCCTTCGACGAATTCTGCGCGAAGACCACCGCGTAACTCCGTTCCATCCAAACCTCAGCAAGTAAAACGGCCTCCCTTTGCGGGAGGCCGTTGCTTTTTGCTGCGAAATTCTTCGCTCAGTCCGCCGACTGCGCCTTGGCTAGCTTTTGCACTTTACTGTGCTTCACGGAATAGCCGAAATAAATGATCAGCCCGAAGATCAGCCATCCGATCATGACTTCCCATGTGATTGCCGCGAGGCGCGACATGAGAAAGAGCGCAGAGGCCATTCCCAGGATCGGCACCAGCGGCACAAACGGCGTCTTGAAGGGCCGATGCAACTCGGGATGCCGCACGCGCAGCACCCAGACACCCGCGCACACGATGGTGAAGGCCAGCAGTGTTCCGATGTTCACCAGGTCGGCGAGCCTGCCAATGGGCAGAAACGCGGGGAACACGGCTGCGAAAATTCCGAACACAATTGTCGTGATCCACGGCGTGCGGAATCTGGGATGCACCGCCGAAGCCCACTTCCACAGCAGCCCGTCTTTCGACATGGAATAGAACACGCGCGTCTGACCCAGCAGCATCACGAGCATCACCGTGGCCAGCCCGAAGACGGCCCCGATCTTCACCAACAGCGCGCCCCAGCTCACGCCCGTCGCATCGATTCCCAAGGCTACCGGTGCGCCGACGTTAAGCGTCTTGTAACTCACCAGGCCAGTGAGAACCATCGATACCATGATGTACAGGATGGTGCAGATCAGCAGCGACCCGAGAATACCGATGGGCATATCGCGCTGCGGCTTCTTCGCTTCCTGCGCCGCCGTCGATACGGCGTCAAATCCAATATAGGCAAAGAAAATTCGCGACGCGCCTTTCGAGATGCCGCCCCAGCCGAAGTTCCCGTCCGCATCCTTCGGTGGAATAAACGGATGCCAATTCAGCTTCGCCAGCTCGGGATGGCGAATCAGATAGTACCCGCCAACCACCAGGAAGATCGCCACCACGCTTAGCTTGATAAACACAATCGCGGAGTTGAAATTCGCCGACTCCTTGATTCCGATGACAAGAATCACGGTGATCACCATGACAATCGCCATGGCCAGCAAGTTGAACGCCGCGGTCGCATGCGGCAGCCCGGAATCGCTCACTCCCGGCGGCAGCGACATCAACGGCAACCATTGATGCTGGTAGAACACCAGATGCGTCCCCGTCGACGCCGTCAGCTGCGGCGGAACGTAAATCCCGAACTGCTGCAGCAAGCTGTTGAAGTATCCTGACCAGCCCGACGCGACGGTCGACGCGCCAAAGGCGTACTCCAACACGAGATCCCAGCCGATGATCCACGCCACAAACTCGCCCAGCGTGGCGTAGCCGTAGGTGTATGCCGACCCCGCAATCGGAATAATCGACGCGAACTCGGAATAGCACAGCCCGGCAAACGCGCAGGTGATTCCCGCCAGAACAAAGCTCAGCGCCACGGCCGGCCCTGCATAGAGCGCCGCGGCCTGGCCAGTTAGCACAAAAATTCCCGCGCCGATGACTGCACCAATCCCCAGCGTCACCAGGTTTACAGCCCCCAGTGAGCGCTTCAGCGTGTGCTCGCCCTGCTCGCCAGCCTCTTCGGTGAGCATCGACATCGGTTTAGTGCGCAGCAGATTCGAGAACAAGGATCGATTTCCTCCCTGGCGGATGGATGGAGCAAAGGGAAAACAGGACCCGCCGGAACTCGTTACGCAATCATACGATACAGCGCCAGCCGGCCCTCGCAAATCCTCCTCGCGGGGACCTGACGTCCCAATCCACCGCTGATTAGAAATGTCCCGTTTCAAGTCATCGAATGTTTCGACTTTGGCCAGTGAATGTTCCGTTTCGAGTCGGATCTGCCTCGAAGCGGCGCAGTGGCACCGTTTCAATTTCGGACAAATCTGTCTCGTTCTGAGGCACTCGCAGTTCACTGCTCATGGAGCGCACACCCAGGACAACTATCCGAGCGCATCAACCCAACGCCGGAACTCGCCTGCCGGATTTTTCGCGCGAAAGATCGCCGCCGATACGCCTATTACGTTCGCTCCGGCCGCCAGAATCTCCGGCGCCGCTTCGAGCGTCACTCCTCCGACTGCGACCAGTACCGCTTTCGCCCCCGCCTGCTCACGCAGCCGCCGCACTCCAGCCGCGCCGATCGGCGACTTGGTCGTCTGCTTGGTTGTCGTAGGGAAAATCGGCCCGATCGAGAGATAGTCCGCCGGCTCCGTCAGAATTCCAGGCACCAGCGCTTCGCTCCCGCCGAACGTGCCCACAATCCTCGCCGGCCCCAACAGCCGCCGGGCTTCCGACGGCTTCGCGTCGCCCGCATCCACGTGCACACCGTCAAAATCGGCCCGCTCCACCAACTCCACGCGATCATCAAGAATAAGTTTCGCGGTTCCCAAAGGCAGTCCAGCGCGAAGAATCGCCGCATCGGCCAGCAACT
>CAZVYV010000404.1:0-3362 GCA_964630985.1 uncultured Occallatibacter sp. | reverse complement strand
CGCGGCAGATTTATGCGTTGGCTACTGAAGAGCGCACGCAGGCGGGGGTGGGACGTCTGGATTGGGATCCAGCGTTGGCGGCTGCGGCGCTGGCGCATTGCGAGCGCATGGCAGCGGAAGGGCCGATTGCACACCAGTACAGCGGCGAGGCGGACCTGACCACGCGGACGGCCGAGGCGGGCGCACACTTCAGCGTGATTGAGGAGAATGTTGCGGTGGGGCCGTCGGCGGATGCGATTCACGAAGCGTGGATGCATTCGCCGGGGCATCGCGCGAACCTGCTGAGCCCGGATGTGGATCGCGTCGGTGTGGCCGTGGTGGCCGCGCGCGGAGTGTTATACGCGGTCGCTGACTATTCGCGGGGCGTGGAGCAGTTGAGCGCGGCGCAAGTGGAGGCGCGCGTGGCCGCGCTCATTCGCGTGAGTGGTGTAGCGATTCTGGGTGACCCGAGCGTGGCTCGGGCGGCGTGCGCGACAGATGAAGGAATGCCGCGCACGGAAGGCGGCGAGATGCCGCGGTTCGTGATGCGTTGGCAGGCAGCGGATTTGACAGAGTTGCCGCAGGCGCTCAGGGACAAGCTTGCTTCAGGCAATTATCGGCAGGCGGCGGTGGGGAGTTGCCCGGCGCAGGTTGCGGAGGGATCGTTTACGGCGTATCGGGTGGCGGTGATTTTGTATTAGCGATTCAGCGAGTCGGCGAGTCAGCCTCATCCGAAGTCTTGATGATTTTTCCAGAGCTCGGGTAAGGGAAGGCGTGTAGGGCCGCAGACGAAGATGTCGGGGTGGTCAACACTTTCTTCGTTGCGGACGCCTTCGGAGTTTCCGTTGTGGGCGGCCCAGCGGCAGCCAGTGAAGATGGTGTTGGCCAGCTTCGGTGTGAGTCCGATGACGATGAATGTGGTGGGCGCAGGGATCGGATACCCGCGCAGGTACTCGGAGTTGGTTGTGCCGATGGGCTCGGGGAGTTTATAGGCACGGCCTAAAACATCAATGGCGCCGTACTCGCCATAATTGCCGGTGGTGATGCCGAGGTTGGCTTGCTGATCGGGCGGCAGCGAGTCGCGGATTTGGGCGACGGTGCGAACGAGATCGTCCCAGCCGACTTCTTCGCGCAGATCGTAACTGTGGCTGAGAGCGTATTGCTTCAGCGGGCCGCTGGTCGCGAGTGGCAGAAGCAGAGCGCACACATAGACAGAAATAAATGCGAAGCCTGCGAACCAGGCGGAGGCGATGGTCACTCGGCCCCAACGCGGGAGTGTGCGGAGCCAGCGCTCGGCACGAACAGCGCCCATGGCGAGGAGCATGGGATAAGCCGGTGCCACGTAATAGTGGCGGCCTTTGCTGGCCCAGAAAACTATGAGCGGAACGAGATACATGAAGGCGATCATGCGATAGCGGCGGTCGCGCAGGTAGCCGATGAAGCCGGCGATCCAGAGCGGCGCTGCAGCGAGGTTGGCGCAGACGAAGAACTGGCCGGTGAGGAAGCCGCTGGCGCGGCCTTCGCCGACATCGCGCTGGTGGATGTGCTGGAGGAAAGTGTAGGAGATCCAATTGTGACGGGCGAGCCAGATGACGTTGGGCAGAAAGATTAACAGCGCGAGAGCGACGCCTGCCCAGAACCAGCCGGTCAAAAAGAAGCGGCGCGCGGGAGTGAGGACCAGGCCCAGGAGAATTCCCGCGATATAGAAAACGATGGCGTACTTGGTTTCGAGGCCGACACCGAGCGTAGCGCCGATGGCGACCCACCAGCGCGGATCGCCGGACTTGAGAAGGCGAACGACGAAGTATGCGGCGAGAACCCACCAGAGGAGATCGAACGAAGTGTACTGAAACTCGTGGCCTTCAAAGATGGGGAGCGGGGAAAATCCGACGGCGAGGGCCGCAGTGACCTGCGCTAAGCGCGAGCCGCCGAGCTCCTTTGTCATGAGGCCGGCGAGGATGACGACTGCGAACTGCGCGGCGACCGCGGTGAGGCGGAGACCAACGATGGAGACGCCGAAAAGCGCGAGGGCAATGTGCTGGATGAATGGAGTGAAGGGCGGGTAGGGAACGAATCCCCAGTCGAGATGGCGCGCGTCAGAGAGGAACTGAAGCTCGTCGCGGTGAAAACCGTAGCGATTGTTGGTGAGCAGATGAAGGAGCGCGAAGGCGGCGGCGATGGCGAAGAGGATGGCGGTATCGGACTTGCGGGCGCCGGCGGAATTGTCGAGGGCGTCTGCGGACAAAACTTCCTCCTGATGCTTGCTCAAAGTAGTCTACGCGGCAGCGATGGGTCCGGTTCCGTTGCCGCGCTCGCGGGGCTGGGGAATGCGGACGGAGGCCATTCCAGCTGCGGTTGCGGCCTGGATACCCATGTCGGTGTCTTCAAAGACGAGGCAGTCTTTGGGCGCGACACCAAGGCGGGCGGCGGCGGTGAGGAATGCGTCGGGAGCAGGTTTGGAGTGCGCGTAGTCCTCTGAACCGACGAGGATGGGGAAGCGATCGAGAAGGCCGACGGCGGTGAGGGACTTAACGATGGATTCGTGGGTGCTGCCGGAGACGACGGCAAAGGGAATCTGGCCGTGCTGGGCGACGATTTGCTCGAGCACCTCGGGAATGGGTTTGAGTTGCGGGAGAAGCGAGAAGTAAAGGCTCTCCTTGCGCTCGGCAACGGTTTCGATGGGCATTTTCAGATCGCGCAACTGGTTCAATGCCGCGATGATTTCGACGGGTGGCTTGCCGCCCCATGAGTAAAAAAGATCTTCGTCGAGGGTGCAGCCCCACTCACCGAGCGCCTGCTTCCATGCGATGTAGTGGAGAGGCATGGAGTCAACGATGGTGCCGTCGCAGTCGAAGAGATACGCGAGGAAGGGGCCGGGCGGCAGTTGAAGCTTCATTGGGTTCCGAAGTGGTTCATGAATCTGGTCAGGGTTCGTGCTTTCCCACCCTAAACGCATTCGCGTTTAGGATGGGGCACCCAATTTCGTGCTGGGTTTAGCGTGCAACGGCAGGCTCCGCTGATGGCGTTTGTTGCGATCCGCCGCCTTCGCCGGGCTTTGTCGGCTCCATCTGGAGCGCGTTGTTGAAGCGGTTGAAGTAGTTGAAGAGGCCGATGGAGCAAAGCAACTCGACGATCTCGCCTTCGGAGTAAAAGCCGCGCAGCTCAGCGAACTGCTCGTCGGTAACGGCGTTGGCGTTGCGGGTGACGGCCTCTGCGAGTCGCAATGCGGCCTTTTCGGCGGGAGTAAAGTCGTCGCGGCGCGGCCAGTCGGCAAGATGCGAGAGCTGGTCGTCGGTCCAGCCAAGGTTGCGGGCAAGAATGGTATGACTGGCCAGACAGTAGGGCGTCTCGTTCACCTGGCTGGTGCGGACGATGATGAGCTC
>CAZVYV010000403.1:0-3367 GCA_964630985.1 uncultured Occallatibacter sp. | reverse complement strand
ATCAGCCGCAGATACACGGTCAACTGCCCGCGATGATGAATCATGTGGTTCAAAACCGTTTCGCGAAACACGTTGTACTTGGTGTCATCGATCCACGCCTGCCCCCCGAACACAAACTTCCAGTTCCGATCCCATGCGTCTCCGGTCGTCGCCACCAGCGCGGGGCGCGTCTCCGCCAGTTTCTTGTCGAACCTTTCCAGCAATTCCGCTTTGCTCGCCGGCGCATACGGCTCCCACTTGTGGTCCGCCGCAAACTCCAGCTTGTCCAAAGTCAGCGTGTGATTGCCCCAGTCGCCGACAAAATCGGTAAGATGGCCCGCCAGCCGTCCAAGGGTCATCGACTTGGGATGGGGTTTGAAGTTCCAATCGGCATCCGCCGGGATCGCGTCAAGCATCTTTCGCGTCTTTGCTGCCTCGCGATCAAATTCAGCAATGAGTGCTTTCTGTGCGTCCATTCGTGCAACCTCCTGATTGCCAAGACAGCATAGCTTATTTCTGCATGAAAAGGCGAAGAAAAAGCGATAATATTTTCCACAGCCATGCCTGCGCCTTGGCGCCGAACCGAGCACCAATCCCGTCACGTCCCATCTTCTATTTGTTTTGAATCAGAAGTTTGCCGAAACAACCGAAAGCAATGCACCGCCGCCAATCCTACGCCGGCTGCTTCTCTGCCTCGACCCGGGCCGCCAAGAACCGCTCCATATACCCCGTATCGAATTCGCCTGCTTTGAAGGCCGCATCCTGAAAGATCATCTGGTGAAGCGAAATCGACGTATCGATGCCCTGCACGATGAACTGGCTCAGCGCCCGCTCCATTCGCGCGATCGCTTCTTCGCGATCCACTCCGTACGAGATCAGCTTCGCAATCAGCGAGTCGTAATACGGCGGAATCACGCCTTCCGCATAGAGCGCCGTGTCAACGCGAATTCCGTTTCCGCCTGGCACATTGAATACCGTGATTTTTCCCGCCGACGGCGTGAACTTGCTTGGGTGCTCGGCGTTGATCCTGCACTCGATCGCATGCCCGCGCATTTCCAGTTTCGCCGGCAGAATCGCATCCAGCTTTTCGCCGGCCGCGATGCGCAGTTGCGCCTTTACCAGGTCCACGCCCGTAATCGCCTCGGTCACCGGATGCTCTACCTGGATGCGCGTATTCATTTCGATGAAGTAGAGCTGATGGCTCTTGTCCATCAGGAACTCCACTGTCCCGGCGTTCTGATAGCCGATCTCGCCCATGCACTTGCACAGCGTCTTGCCAATCTCCTCGCGCATCTTTGGAGTCACCTGGAGGCTCGGAGCTTCTTCAATCAGCTTCTGGTGCCGCCGCTGAATTGAACACTCGCGCTCGAACAAAGAAGCTACGTTTCCGTGCTCATCGGCCAGCACCTGAAACTCGATGTGCCGCGGATCCTCAATGAACTTCTCCATGTAGAGTTCGCCGTTGCCGAATGCATTCGCCGCTTCGGTAAAGGCAGCGTGAAACAGATTCGGCAAATCCTCTGCGTCGCGCACAATCCTCATTCCGCGCCCGCCGCCGCCCGCCTTGGCTTTCAAGATGACGGGGTAGCCAACCTTTTCCGCCCACGCGCGCGCCTCTTCCGCCGTCGCCAGAATTCCGTCCGAGCCCGGCAGAATCGGCACTTTCGCCTTCTTCATTGCCTGGCGTGCCTTTTCCTTTTCGCCCATCAGCCGCGTCACTTCCGGCGGCGGCCCAATGAACTTGATATTCGACGCGCGGCAAACTTCGGCAAAGTTCGCATTCTCGCTCAGCAACCCATATCCCGGATGAATCGCCTCCACATCGGCAATCTCCGCCGCTGAAATCACTGCAGGCACATTCAGGTAGCTATCCGCGGCGCGAGGCGGCCCAATACAGATCGCTTCGTCGGCAAAGCGCACGTGCAGCGAGTTGCGATCGGCCTCGCTGTAAACCGCAACCGTGCGAATGCCCATCTCCCGGCACGCGTTCAACACGCGCAGCGCGATCTCGCCTCGATTGGCAACCAGTACCTTACGAAACATGAATGACCTTTGGGGGATTCGTTAACGGAGTGAGTCCGTTCATGCCGGCCGAACCGAAAACAGCGGCTGCCCAAACTCAATGGCCTGCCCATTCGCAACCAGGCACTTGACCACCTCGCCGGACACGTCCGCCTCGATCTCGTTCATCAGCTTCATGGCCTCGATGATGGCGATCACCTGGCCCTTCTCCACGTGGTCGCCCGGTG
Organism: uncultured Occallatibacter sp.; assembly: GCA_964630985.1. Lineage (GTDB taxonomy): Bacteria > Acidobacteriota > Terriglobia > Terriglobales > Acidobacteriaceae > Telmatobacter. Next base: position 1,139 of record CAZVYV010000403.1, on the reverse strand, counting down.
CGACAAACGGCGACGCGCCGGGAGACGGCGAGCCATAAAATGTGCCCACGATCGGCGACTTCACCATGTGCAGCCCAGCCTCCGCATTCGCGGCCGGCTCCGCCGCTGATGGAGCTGCTCCTGCCTGCGCGGTCGCCGCGGCAGCCTGCGCCGCGTTTTGAGGCGCCGATTGCAACAGCCGCGCCAGATCGCTCAACCCGGCCGGACCGCTCTCCACTGGATTGAATTTCAGCCGAAGCTTCATGTCGCCGCGGTCCACGTCAAACTCAGACACGCCATGCAGCTTCAAAAACTCAATCAGTTGCCGCAGATCCTCAATGTCTTGTTGCTTCATTCGTTCCTTCAATTCCAATTCCCTCAGCCCAACCAACGATCAACTGCGTTTCAAAGCTCGATCAGCGCTTTGGGAGCCGGCGTCAGCACCTGCCCTCCGCTGCCTGTCACGGCCACCATGTCTTCAATGCGAATCCCGAACTTTCCAGCCAGATAAATGCCTGGCTCGATCGTAATCACCATGCCCGGCTCGAGCCGCGTCGTTTGTCCGGCGCCTATACGGGGAGGCTCGTGAATCTCCAATCCAACGCCGTGACCGGTGGAGTGCGTAAAAAACTCAGCCAGTCCTTCCCGGCGCAACACGCTTCGTGCGGCCTCGTCCACTTCGGCGCAACTCGTTCCCGGAACCACGGCATCTACCGCATTTTCCTGCGCTTCCAGCACCGCTTCGTAAGCTTTTCGCTCTTCCGGCTTTGGCTTGCCCAGGAAGACTGTCCGCGTCATGTCCGAACAGTAACCCTTGTGGATTATACCGAAGTCCATCGTCACGAACCCCCGCCGCGGCAGGAGCGCCGTTGTCGCTCGACCGTGCGGCATCGCCGACCGCAAACCCGCCGCGACGATGGTCTCGAACGACATTCCTTCCGCGCCCAGTTTGCGTGCCTGGTATTCGAGTTCCGCGGCCACTTCAATCTCGGCAATCCCCGGCCGCAGCACGCCCAACACGTGTTCGAACAGCTTGCAGCCCGTGCGCGCCGCCTCGGCCATCAGCGCCAGTTCGTCTCCATCCTTCACCGTTCGCAGCATCTCCACCAGCGACGCCGGCAAAGCCTGAAAAAATCCTCTGCGTATACGGCTTGGCAGCC
>CAZVYV010000402.1:0-3367 GCA_964630985.1 uncultured Occallatibacter sp. | reverse complement strand
CCCGCAGGAAATAGAGGATTGTTGTTATATGGCGTATATGTACATGAACCATTTACATCCCACGGTGCTGTGGGTGACGTAGTACATGTCCCCGAAGCAAGTCCCGGCCATACCAAACGGGAGATTGTAGATGTAGTCACATCATTCTGTTCTATCTCTGTATTAGTTCCTCCCTTGGGAACAGGAAGTATAACAGAGTCCCAGAAACCACAATTTCCCACAGTATTACAATTATACCCTGAATACGCGGGGTTCGTGTTTGATAAGATAATACTATTCACAATAGCCGAGTTAAATTGAATAACCGAACTCTTTGCTAGATTCGCTCCGCCCCCTAAAGGATTATTCGAGTCGGTATCAAACGTGGCATGATTGATAGAAACGTATTGTGGGTTCCCTGGTCCGTTCTGTATAGTACACGTCCCAGAAGTATCCGTCTTCACTCCCGAAGTAGCCCACGAATACGTTACAGTAGTCATTGACGTATTCCATCCGTTAATTGGGTCCCACGGAGTAGACGCAGAAACAGCATAGCCAGTATATGTCGAGCCAGTCTGCACAGCTACATTAAGACTTGAACTATATGCAGTATTGGATGGCATATTAATAGCCGAGGCACTTCCACCTGTGCAGCCATATACATAGACAGGATCACCAGCTTGGAAATCAAATACCTGATAACCAACTGGTCCCTGTACAGTACCCGTAGTAATCGTAGCTGTACAATTAGATGATCCTGTTCCTAATACCGCAGTAAAGGGATTCCCTGGTACAGTTACTTTGTACGGTATCCCATCAAGACACGTTCCCGTAAGGACGAAACCAACCGTCTCCCCAAGTACGAAGGTATTAGGTACTGTAATAGTGACTGTCTTCGCAGATGACGAACCAGTTATTCCAGTATCCGATTCAAGAGGTGCATTAAGTGTTTGAGCTACATCTACATTAATCCCCGCCCCTGCCGTAAATGTACACTGTGTTCCTGTACAACTAACTCCTCCAGTAGTCCCCGTAAGCCATGCCTGACTTCCGGTGCTTATGTAGCTACCATAAGCATTCGTATTCGCTCCGGGGTTCTGCCTTGATACATTTACCTCCATAAAATTCCACAGCCCTACTCGTTGAGTAGGCAGACTTGCTCCAGCACCGTCACCTATATTACTCTCTGAGCGACCTCCTATGTCAAAGCCAGTTCCAGAGTTATAAAAATAACAACTAATACAAAGCACATCTGTATCCTGTGAAAAGTATGAATTTCCATTTATTCCTGTTCCCGAAGTCTGACGAGGACTGACTACAAAATTAGGAGCATTCTGACCACCACTGTTATCTACATTGCCCCCAATTATACCATACGCAAGAAGTCTCTGTGCGTTCTTAAATTCCCAAATATTCTTGCGAAGAATGGTAGTTCCATTCACAATCATCGTCTGTGGCGTAGTCCCATCACACGTAGTCTGAAATGTAGCTACTCCTCCAACTAGGTTATAGCACCCTGTAACCGGATACGTAAGAGTAATCGACGTGGGAGGACTCCCCGGATAGCAACCAGTTCCACTGCTAAATTCCCCACCATTAGCCACACAGCTAGGCACCCACGTAGCAAAGGAACATTGCTTCGCTGTTGTATTCGATAAACTAGTCTGGCAACGTCCCGAAGTTCCTGGTGCAAAGCTACTCGTATACGTTGGATTGAATAGAATAGATGTGGTACTTTGCCAGAAAGAAGCATCGTCATGGAAAGTTGGGCCTGTCCCTGTATAGGTAAGCACGGTATGCGTAGCACTATCAATAGTCACACACGTAGCCCAGCTAGGCACAGACACAGGTGGCGTGAGTAGTGGGCCTATACATGGATCAACTAATCCAACAGTAGAGGGAAAATTATCTCCTGCTCCTCCGTAGTATATATTATTATCCGGTATATTCCCACACGCATTTCCACCAGAATTTCCATTTACAGAATTATACGAACAATTCACCCCTAGCCAACTCTGAGGAAAATAGAAATTCACACGCGCAAACGTGGAGTCCATATTCGGTGTGAACGTAGGTGTAGCCGGTGTTGCAGAAAAGCCTCCCGCGAATACTCCACTAGATTGTCCAGAAAAGAAATCATTCTCCCATCTCTGATAGTCACCATCACTATTCCCTTGATGCCCTTCGGACCCTGGCCTAAGCATCATAGATGTAGACGAATCAACAACGGAACACATATTACACGCACTCATTCCAAAGCCAGCAGCTATCTTATTCGTACCTGCCGCAAGTGTACTCCAGTCTCCGTGTGCCCAGCATCTCCTGCAACGTATATCATTCGCAAATTGTGTAGGAAATACAGCTTGTACTGCGCTCCCTACGTCAAAAAGAACTGCGTTATTCTGTGTCTGCGGAGGAATAGAAATACCTTCATCCTCTATCTCCCAATGATCCGCAGCAGTTTGGTAGTTTGCTGATACAGGACACAGAGGAGTAGTTCCATTCAGATAATTATTAATAATAGTGGCACTACACACCCTCTCCGTCTCACAGAACGGAGTTCCACTACACGAAGCATGGAACATATACTGTGCGTAATTAAACTGCGCCGTGTTTACTGTCTTTGCGCCAAAAACAAAACTCCCCGTATACGTACACGTAGACGGATCATTATTCGTCGCGGCTGTTCCGTTAGCACAATATACTATACTTCCTAACTGATACGCTACGTGATCCCCCAGACAATCATCGTTGATAACTCCCGGCGCTGTACTTGTAGGCAGATTAAACTGTATTCCCCCATTACACACAGGCTGCGTTTTGCCTTGTAAAACTGCATCTTGTAAGGATCGCTCTATAATTGGAGACGTGGCCTGTATTGTACTCGTCAATGGAAGATAAAAACCGGATGCCGGAGCTACAGAACCCGGAGCACCAGCACAGTATATCTTAGCTCCATTATACGAACCACACGTTCCCGTCTCTGAGCTTGCGCTCACAGGGAGTACAATGATACCTCCAATAACACCACCACTACAAGCTCGATACTTCTCCACATCAATACGTGCCTGTTGACGACCATTCCCACTATCCGTGTAGGAACCAGCAAACGTAAAGCTAGTATAACCCAAGGCCGTAACAGAACACACCGCTATAGCCGGTGGCTTACCACCAGAGAGAGTCATAGGACTTCCCTGTACTAGAGAAAAGACTCCCCCTGTGGGAGACAGCGTTAATACGTACTGCGGAGCATGAAGAAGAAGACCCGGAGAAGGTCCATTAGGTCCGTTGTAACATGGATACGAGGGATCACTAGGTATTTGACATGTTTCCTCGTTTAAGTCATTCCATACTTTCGGCAAGAAAGGAAGAGAAGCGTTGCTAATTG
>CAZVYV010000401.1:0-3392 GCA_964630985.1 uncultured Occallatibacter sp. | reverse complement strand
GATCGCAGCCGGAGGAAGTGGAATGTTCACTGGTCAATCGTGCGACTGGCGCCTACCCCGGCCACTCCTCTGGCCACGTGATCACGATTCCGGACTTTGGCACGATGATCCTCGGCAAAGTAACCATCAAGCACGAGGATTTCAAGCGGGAGACGGGCGTGCCGAAGAAGACGACGGTCCGGCTCACCATGATCGATTTCCACTTTGGCTGCGTGATCGATGGCAACGGGGGTACAGGGATTGGTTCAGCCAACGGCGGAACAGAGCCGTAGCGCAAACAAATCGGCGTCCGGATCCGACTAAGCGCCAGGCTTCGCCCATCCTGCGCCGCGTTTCCCGCCCGGGCGCTCTTCTCCTTTTGTTCTTAATGCCGTTCGTGCTTCCACTCGAAGATACACGGCCTTCCGATGCGCAAGCCGCCTATGACCACGCTTGGCGCCTCCTTCAGCGCGGCTATCTCGCGCTGAGCCAGCAAGAGGCTGAATCAGCCGTCAAACGATATCAGGCCTCCGACCCATCATTGGCGTCGCGATTTACGTTGATCGAAGCAGACTCCATGCTTCGCCGCGGCATGTACGAAGACTCTCTCCGCGTTCTTGGTACCTATCGCAGCTCTGCAACACCCGATGCTGGAACCGTTGAAAAACTGGCGATTGAGGCAGTGGCGCTCACGCGTCAGCAACAAATCTCGTCAGCCGATGAGCGGCTCACCGACGCTGAAGCCATCTGCCACAGTGCGGACTTTACAACATGTGGGAATGTACTCGCAGCGCGCGGCATTTTCGAATCCAAGCTCGGGCAGCCTACTCAGGCCCGGCAGTCCTTTCTTCAAGCGCTGTCCTTCGCCCGAAGCCATCGAGATCCCTGGCTTGAAGCAACCACAACATTGAATCTTGGCTTTATCGCAATGCAGGTCAATCACTACGATGAGGCCGTTGAGTGGTCAAATTCGGCATATCAGGAGGCCGTTAGGTACGGATACGAAAACTCCGCCCAGATCGCTGCCGGCAACCTAGGCTGGTCGTATTACGAACTGGGAGACGAAGACAGGGCACTCGAGCAATTTCTCGATGCAGAGAAATCCGCGGTGCGGCTCGGAAATATCCGATATGAGCTGCGGTGGCTGAGCACGGCGGGTTATGTGTATAGCGATTCCGGTGATTGGGCGCGTGCTGCACAGTCATACCGCCAAGCACTGGTCTTAGCCAACCAGATCAACAGCAAAGAGGATATTGTAAACGCGCTCGACGACCTTGCACGGGTTTCAGTCCTGGACGGCGATCTCGATGAAGCGGATGCGACCATCGCGCAGCTCCAGCGAATGAATAACGACAGCGCCGTGCACCCTAGCGCCACCCTGTTGTTGACGATGGGCATGCTGGCTGCCGCACGAAGGCAGTCGGCGCAGGCCGAAACCGATTTCCATTCGGTGCAGAGCGATTCTTCGAGCTTGATGACAACCAGGTTGGGCGCGGGCTACGAATTGGCTCGGCTCTTTGAATCGGAAGGTGACATCGCTGACGCGGAGCGAATGTACAAAGCTACCCTGTCTATGTATGAGGGAGCGCGGGCACAGCTCAAAAGTGAGGAGTCTCAGCTGCCGTTCGGCGCCAACGCCGCGGAAATCTACGATTCCTATGTTCATTTCCTCGCAAAACTGGGCAGAAACGAAGCAGCGTTGGCAGTTGCCGACCAAAGCCGCGCACAAACGCTGGAGCGAGGGCTCGACGAATCAGGGGCGAGCAAGCCTCTGCGGATGACAAGTGTCAACCCGCAGCAAATCGCGGGAAAAACCAACTCGACTCTCCTTTTCTATTGGCTCGGAGAGCAGCAGTCCTACTTATGGGTCATAACACCCGCAAAGACTCAACTTATGCTCCTGCCGCCGCAGCGCGACATCGCAGCGAGCGTTGAGCGTTATCGCAAAGCACTCCTCGAGGTTCAGGATCCTCTCGAGAACAATAACGCGGACGGCCAATCACTCTACAAGGTGCTTGTGGCGCCTGCCGCTGCGATGCTTCGCCCCAACTCTCCCGTGATCATCCTTGCTGATGGAATTCTTAGCCAATTGAACTTTGAAACTCTGCTTGTTCCTGGGGCGGCCTCCGGCACTCCGCCCAGCACCGATTCGGACGTCAAGTTGCACTACCTGCTTGGCGATCTGATTGTGTCGTCGGCACCATCGCTTGCGATGCTGGGTGCCGCAGAACCTCTGGGCCGAGCAAACAGAAAGATACTCTTGATTGGCAACCCGGTTTCTCCAGATCAGGACTTTCCGTCCCTTCCCTTCTTTGGGTTGGAGATGACCCGCATCGAAGGGCATTTCAGTTCATCGGATATATCGGCTCTTGCAGGACAACAAGCCACACCGGCCGCTTATCTTGCCAGCGACCCGCGTAGCTATACCTACATTCATTTCGTGTCCCACGCTGTCGCCAGCCTCACCAGTCCGTTGGATTCGGCAATCATTCTTTCGAATCCCGCGGGCCGCGAAGATTCTTATAAGCTCTATGCGCGCGAGATCATCCAGCGTCCGATCCATGCGCAGCTGGTCACGATCTCTGCTTGCTACGGCAGCGGAACGCGCACCTATGCGGGGGAGGGTCTGGTTGGCCTGTCGTGGGCTTTTCTAAATGCCGGCGCGCAGCGGGTCATCGGTGCGCTTTGGGAGGTCAGCGATGATTCGACTCCGCGCTTGATGGACCAACTCTACCAAGGCATTACTACCGGCGATTCACCGGCCGTCGCGCTGCGGAATGCCAAGCTCTCGCTGCTTCATTCACAAAGCAGATTCAGTGCCCCGTTCTATTGGGCTCCTTTTCAGCTCTACAGTCGGCGATGAACTCGATATGTTCTGTTTGTTCCGGGAATCGCGTCGGTCAGCTCTCTGAGCCTGACTCTGCAGTCCGAAGATCTAAGGGGAAGCTTCTGCCCGCTCGAGGCTGCAATTTGCGCGGCGCATGAGCGGTTATGGCTTCGCTCTCGCGGCTTATCTTCCCCGGTTGAGTCTTCCGTCGAAGTGGTATCGAATGCACCAGACAGCGCTATCGCGGACCTTTTCCCAAACTCCCGTGACTCTTTGCTGCTCTTTTCTGGGCATGTTCCATGCACGCAGAAAACGTTGGGTGCGAAATATCAGCAAGAGTCACAAGCGCCAGATTCCGCGACCTGCTATTTTCACAATTCTTCCGTAAGTTATTGATTGTATGGTGCCCAGAGGGGACTCGAACTTGAGCCGTCTGGCGGGCGTCTGAGCCCGCCGGCGAAATCCCGAGCGCAGTCGAGGGACCGAGCTCCTATGGTGCCCAGAGGGGGACTTGAACCCCCACGGCCGGTAAAGGCCTGCGGATTTTAAGTCCGCTGCGTCTGCCAATTTCGCCATCCGGGCCTGC
>CAZVYV010000400.1:0-3394 GCA_964630985.1 uncultured Occallatibacter sp. | reverse complement strand
TCGACAAGGCCCGCGGAGAAGTCGTCGTCGACATTGCTGTCCTCGAGGTCAGCAAGAACTGGGAGCGGTCGCTGGGCATGCAGTGGCCCAGCAGCTTCGGCGTCTCCCTGCAACCCAACTGCGCGGCAAGCAATTCGTGCGGTACCAGCACCAGCTCCACTTCCACCACTGGCACCGGTACAAGTTCCACCAATGCCGTCAGTCCCACCCTCTACAATCTCGCCCATCTCAACTCCACCGATTTCGCGGTGACCGTCGGCTCAGCCACGTTGAATCTCTTGCTGACCGACAACAACACCAAGGTCCTGCAGAGCCCGCGTATCCGCGCTACCGACGATCAAAAAGCCACCATGAAGATCGGTTCGAAGATTCCCGAGGCCACAGGGTCTTACTCCACGCCTGGCCTTACCGGGGGCGCGGGCATCGGCTACGCGCAGACCCAGTTCCAGTACATCGATGTCGGCGTGAACATCGAGATGACGCCCAGTATTCATTTCGACCACGACGTGACGCTGAAGATCAAAATCGAGGTTTCGGCGGAGAGCGGTACGACGAACATCGAAGGCGTTACGGAGCCGATCATCAGCCAGCGCGTCGTCGACCAGGTCATCCGCCTGCGCGAGGGCGAGGCCAGCATCCTCGGCGGAATCCAGAACAACCAGGAACAGAACAACTGGAGCGGCATCCCCGGCCTGAGCGCGATTCCTGTGCTCAAATACATCTTCGGCTCCAAGGACCGCATCATCCAGGATGACGATATCGTCTTCGTTGTCGTGCCGCACATCGTCCGCTCACAGGAAATGGATCAGTCCAATCTGCGCGAGATCGACACTGGCTCGGGCCAGTCCATTGACCTGCGGTATACCGGCGCCGGCACTCCGGCTCCAGCCGCTGCTCCTCCAGCCGAGCCCACCGCGATGGAGCGGCCCGCCGTCGGTTCGATTCCCGCCGGGAGCGCCGTCGAGGCCGCCCCCGCGATGCTGGCGCAGTTACGCTCGGACATGGCTTCCAGTGGAGGCCCGCAATCCACCGCCCAATCCGCCGCGACAGCGCCGAATCCCGCTTCGCAAGCAGCTTCACAGGTTGTCGCCCCCACACCTGCGCCACCGCCGGCTCTTCCACCGGCCACCGCAGCGCCGCCTCCGGCAGCCGCCGCGCCCCCTCCTGTGGATGCATCTCCGGCCACAGCACCCGCCACTGCACCAGTCGCGCCTCTTGCCGCCGGTGCCGCGTTTGCGCTCAATGCGCCTTCCGCTCCACCGGCCTCCGGAGCTACGTTCCAGGTTCCCGTCGTTTTGAACGGCGCTGCTGACGTTGCTTCCGTCGCCCTCCAATTCCATTACGACGCTTCAAGACTTCAACTCGTCAACGTTTCACCCGGTGACTTCCTCAGCCGCGATGGTCAAGCCGCGCCTCCCATTCACGCCGATGAGCCCGCCGGAAATCTTGTCGTCGGCATTTCGCGCCCGCCAGGAACACACGGCATCTCTGGTACCGGGGTGGTCTGTGTTCTCACCTTCCAGGCCAAGGCTTCGGGCCCGAGCGATCTCGCCATCACTCGCGCCTCGGTGGTCAACGGCGCGCAACAGCAGTTGCCGGTCGCAAGCGCGCAAACCAGCATCGTCGTCAAGTAGGAAGTAGCGGATGAGCCCAGGCTCCCAAATCGTAGCGCCGGCGTCCTCGCCGGCTGTCGTGCGGGCGTCCTCGCCCGCACTGCCTTTGAGTCGCACCGTCCGCTCGTCCGAGCGCGGCCTCACGCTCGTCGAACTGATCGTCACCGTCTTCATCCTCACCATCCTCTCGACGGCGGCGCTGCCGCTGGTCCGTTTCCAGGTCAAGCGGCAAAGGGAGCGCGAGCTCCGCTTCGATCTGTGGGAGATGCGCGACGCCATCGACAAATACAAGGACGCGGCTGACAAAGGCGCCTTCCAGACCAAGGTCGAGAGCCAGAATTATCCGCCCGATCTTCAGACCCTCGTCGACGGCGTCGACGTGCAAGGCAAGAAGCTCAAGTTTCTGCGCAAGATCCCGATCGACCCAATGACGGGAAATACCGATTGGGGAATGCGCTCCATGCAGGACGATCCGGACTCCGACTCCTGGGGTGGCCAAAGCGTCTTCGACGTCTATACCAAATCCACGGGCACCGGCCTGGATGGCACAAAATACTCAACGTGGTGAGAGAATCAGCTCGTAGTTCACAGTTCGCAGTTCACAGCGAATTCGGCAAACCGGAAACTACGAACTGCGAACGATGAACTGAGAACTCGCAATGCGCCGACGCACACAATCCGGCTTCACGCTCATCGAGCTGATCATCGTCATGACGATCATCGCCATCCTGGCCACGCTCGCTGTCCCCTACTTCGCCGCCGCCATCAAGCACGCGCGCGAAGCGGTCCTGCGTGAAGACCTGCAAACCATGCGCATGGCGATCGATTCCTACACCATGGACAAGCAGAAAGCCCCGCAGTCGCTCGACGATCTCGTCCAGGAAGGCTACCTCAGGGCCATCCCCGAAGACCCCATGACCCACAGCAAAGATACCTGGGTCACCGACACCAGCGACGCAATGTACTCCATCGACGAAACCGAGCCTGGAATCAGCGATGTCCACTCTGGTTCCGAGGAGCAAAGTTCGGACGACCAGCCTTACTCCGCTTGGTAAATTCGGGAGTGAGGAGTCGCCCCATGCCGTCCAATCGAACTCCGGGAAGCATTGCCCGCGGGTGCCCCACCCTCGCCGCGCATTTGTTTTTGCGGCTAGGGTGGGGTATTGTGTTCGCCGCTGCACTCTGTGCTGGCCTCAACGCGCAATCCTCACAGTCCATCTCCATCCGCTTGCTCGATGGCAAAACCGGCCTTTCCGTCAAGGCCTCAAACTTCCTCGTGCGCGTCGATCACAATGACACCGTGCACCCCGAATGGGTCAAGATCGACGACGATGGCGCCGTGACCATCACCCTCCCCGCTGACGCCAAGGAAGTCTCCATTAAGGCCACCTATTCCATGGGTATGGACACCTACGTCAACTGCGATGCTGCCAAAGAGAGCGATAAGGAGAGGAATATCTGGTATTCGATCGCAACCATAGTCGGCACCGGCGTCGTTGCCCCAGATGAATGCGCGAAGACCGCCTTCAAACCCAAGCCCGGCGAGTTCCTCTTCTTTGTCCGCAAGCGCAGTTGGCACGACAATCTCGAACAATAGCGGCTGACTCTCGCGCTTTTCATCTCCCAACGAAAATTGGGTGCCCCAGGTCTCGATTTTGAGACCTGGGATAACACCACCCCGTGTATTCGCCACGTCATCCTGAGCGAGTCGCCCCGGCGACGAGTCGAAGGATCTGCGGTTGTTTTTCGCGCTTTGCATCCACCGCAGAATTGGGTGCCCC
>CAZVYV010000399.1:0-3416 GCA_964630985.1 uncultured Occallatibacter sp. | reverse complement strand
TGTCCACGACGGCGACGTCGAACCCGTTTTCGGTCGTTCGCGACATGGCCAAACCTCCCTTCCACAAGTGCTGAGCGTGCTTCCGACGACGATGCTTGGACAACCACAACTAGCGGCCACAACCAGCCTAATTTTACCACCTCGCCTTATCAGACGCCAGCGACGGTGCGTCGTACACAACGCCGGCCGACCGCTCCAGGGCGGTCACGGCGCGTTCCACCAGTTCCTGGCACGCGGGGCCGACGACATGGTAACCGTTAACTGAACCCCATCATGTCCTGGGTCTCGGGGCGGCGGCGGTTCCGCGGGCGGCTTTGCATTTGCTGGACGGGGCGGTTGTCTGGCGGCGTTCATCGGCTCGGTTTTGGTTGCCTGGCTTCGGCGCGGAGGCGCAGTTCGCCGTGTTGGCGGTAGAGGCGATATTCGCCGATCAGACGGTTGTCCCCTGCAAACAAGCTCTGCTTGCGGGCGATGAGGTGCTCGACGAGCGAGCGGATGCATGGGTCGTGACCGGATAGGTCCCTCAGTTGGTCGACCCAGCGGCTACCGCGATCGACCGCGTCGAAGACCACGGCGTTCCACACGGTGAAGGCGATCTTCAGCGAGTTCTCCATCTCGTCCAGCGTGGCCTCGTTGCCCAGCGGAGCCAGCAAGGGCGTGGCGAATTCGAGAAACGTCTCGGAGATCTTCCGTCGCGATGACTTCCCACGGGTTCTGGCTTGTTTCATGTTTGCCTCCTGCAGCCAATCGGTGTTGCGTGAACCGTCAGCTTAAGCGCGCGGCCCGGCGCCGACAACGGCTCGGTGAAAAGTCCTGCATACATGAGGCGGTCATGATCGGGACCGCCATGCGCGAGACGGCCGCGCGCCCGCCGTTCACGGCACCGCACCGATCTAGCCGTTGCCGGCCGGTTGCGCCGGACTCGCCGCTCGTCTTGCGGCGCGGCGGGTCTTGCGGCGGTTTTGAGCCTCGCGAGATTCTCGTTCGCGCTCCACCATGCGGTGTTCCGGATGAGCGGCCAACCAGCGGTCCGGCAGGAATGCGTCGATCCCGGCCGTGTCGCCGGCCGCGACGGCAGGCAGATGACGCAGCACGTCGGTCAGATAGGGAAGCACGTCCACGTGATTCAATCGGGCGCTTTGAATGACCGTGTACATGATGGCCGCAGTCGGCCCGGCCGTTTCGCGGCCCAAGAACAGCCAGTTGCCGCGTCCCACTGCGATCGGCCGAAACTGGCGTTCCAAGTGGTTGGTGTCGATCGCCAGGCGGCCGTCGTCCAAGTAACGCAGCAGCGAAGGCCAACGCGCGAGCGCATACTCGACGGCTTCGCCCAGCTTCGACGTGGGACGCAAGGCGTCGCGCGACGCCGACAATCGTCGGTTCAAGCGTTCGAGGATCGGGCGCGACTCGGCTTGGCGAAGCTCGCGACGCGCGTCGTGCGGCAGCGATGCCGCGCGATCTTCCACGTCGTACAACTGCCCGATGGCCGCCAGCGCTTCGTGCAACAGCGGATGGCTGGTCGTGCAGAGCGCCTCGTCGAACTTGCGCCGCGCATGCGCCCAGCAGGCCACGTGAACGAGCCGCGTCGCCCCTTCGCGCACCAGCGATTCATAAACCGAGTAGCCATCGCTTTGCAGATAGCCTTGATAGTCGGACAGAATCGCGCGCGGGCCTTCGCGACCGCGCGACGCCTGAAAGTCGAACGCCACGTAGGGATGGTCGGCGTCGCCGGCGAATCCCCAGAAGTACCCCAGCAGCGCCTTGTCGCTCATGATTTTCAGATAACGGACCGTCGTTTCGTCCGCCTGAACTACGATGCCGCTCAAAATCAAATCCAGCAGCCGATCCGCCAAAGGGCGCAGCGGCTCAGCCGCCCCACGCACCAAGCGGCACAGCAACGGCCGCGAGAGCCACGTCCGTAGCGGGCCGAGCAAGTGCTCCTGCTCGCGATACAGCGACAGATGCCGGGCATACTTGTCCACGACGATCGTGGCCAGCACGCTGGGACCGAAGGGACTCTTTTCGATCGGCAGCGGCGGCTTGGCCGAAGTCTGCATTTGTTCGCCCGAGCGGCACTTCGGGCAGGCGTACGTGAACCGCACGTGCTCGATGACGTAAGCCTGCGCCGGTTCCAACTCCAACTGCCGCGTCACTTGCTCGTTGATCACCACGCGCGGCTGTTGGCAGCACGAACAGGTCTGCTGCTCGGGAGGCAGCGGATACTCGATGCGCCGCTGCGGCAGACCTTCGGGAAAGACGAACTTCTTGCCGCCGCGTCGCGGTTGCACCGGCCGCGCCGGCGGTTCTTCAGCGCGAGCGTCGGCCGCCGTCTCCGCATCGCACGGCGGCAATTCCAACGACGGCGATTGAAACAGCAGACCTTGATTGGGCGCCGGCACGTAGCGTTCGCGCCGCGAGGAGAACAAGGCTCGCTTGAGCAACGCGAGCTGTTCGTTCTGCCGTTCCAGTTGTTCTTGGTAGGCCGCGATGGCCGCCTGCTGCTGGGAGAGAAGCGCCTCCAACTGCGCGATGCGCTGCGACGGCGGTCCTGGATCGGCGGATGTTTCGCGTCCTTGCTCCATGCCCTATTAATGGCCGGCCGACGCGAAAGGTTACGCGCTCGCAGAAAAACATTTTTTCAAACGGACTTCGGCTCGCGACTCCAGCGTTTACGCCGCTTGACGCTCGACAGTTCGATCCCTTCCAGGATCAACGTCAAGTCGCTCAGCCGCAGTTCCACGCCGCGATTTGGATCTTGTCCCTCGGGCGGCGCTGCCGGCAATTCGAACGTGCCTTGCTCCAGCCGCTTGTAAAAAATCACCAGGCCGTCGCCGACGAAGTACAGCACCTTGACCCGATCGCGACGCCGGTTGAAGAACAAGAACAGATGCCCCGACTCGACCTGCTGCCCCAGTTCCAGTTCGACCAAGCCGATCAGCCCCGAAAAACTTTTTCGCATGTCCGTTGGACCGCGATGCGCGAAGACCCGCAGCGACGAAGTGGCCATCAGCATGAGCCGCCCTCCTTGACGCCGCCCTTCAGCAGCATGCTCAAGACGAGCTGCAACGTGGCCGCATCGCAGCCCGCCGGGATGCGTAGACGAATTTCGCCGGGCAACTCGACTTCCAGCATGCCGGCATCGCCGCTACGGCTGGCTGAGCCGCCGCGGCCGACGATTGAATCCGGCACGATGTGGACCGGAACCAATCGAGAGGTGGTTCGTCGATTCGGTTGGGCGTGTCCCTCCGGTCGAGCATTACACGTGCGGGCCGCGCCGTCGCGCAGTCTACGCTGCCATTGATAGAACGAGGCCGGCGACACGCCGGCCTCGGCACACGATCGCGCAACGCTGAGACCGCTGGACCGTCGTCCCTCGATCAACTCCCGCCAAAACGCCACCCGACTGGAATCCGCCC
>CAZVYV010000398.1:0-3420 GCA_964630985.1 uncultured Occallatibacter sp. | reverse complement strand
TCTTGGCCGCCACGGTCGATCCATCGTCAAGCCGCGCCAGCGCCCACTCATTCAATGTGTAGCCCATCTTCAGTGCACGCTGCCGCAGCGTCACATTGTGTGCCTTTGAGCCGGTGAAATATTGCAGCGCGGCGCCGTAGCTCGCCTCGGGCAACAGTCGCACGTCCACCTGCATGCCCTGGTCCGCGTGAAAGCTCACCTTGTTTTCGCCTTTGGCGATCATGTCCTGAATCCCTGGATACGAGGCAACGTGCTCCACCGCCGCCTGCGTCTTTCCTGGCTCACATGCCGGACCCGTCGCAAGCAAATCCAAATCGCCCTCGGTCTCTCGCCCCCTGCGAAGCGATCCCGCCGGCGTCACTCTCTTAATCCCTTTCAATTTCAGCAGGTAGGCCGCGATCTTCACCGCCTCTTCCTCGGCCACGTCGATCCGGAACCGTCCCACGCTCCGCCGATAATCCTCGATCCCCTTTTGGAGCTTCTCAATCTGCTTCGTGCCCATCCGCGGCAAGCCCTTCAAACGTCCCGCCGCAATCGCCTCGGCGAGCTGCCCCACGCTGTCCTTGTTGGCGCTGCTGATTACGCCCGCGTCCCAAAGCAGTGCCACCGTTTTGGGCCCCATTCCCGGCAATTTCAGCAACTCCAGAATTCCGGCGCCATACTTGGCCAGCAATTCATCCCTCTGCGGCAACGATCCCGTTGCGGCAATGGACTGAAGGTGTGCTGCCATACTCTTGCCGATTCCGTCGATCGCAAGCAGCCGCGCCGTATCATTCGCCGCCTCCACCAGATCGACCGTCGTCTGCTCGGCGGCATCCGCCGCGCGACGATAGCTCCGAATGCGGAAGCTATCCGCGCCGTCGATCTCCATCAAGTCGGCCGTCTCCGCGAGCAGTCGCGCCATCGTCTTGTTGTCCATGGTGCGGCCCTCCCGACAGCAGTATCCGACATCTGCGGCCCTGTGAACCACCGCGCGCGGTTCCCTCCGCGAAAAAAGGCGCAACTCCGCGGTTGCTGGAAACCCGTCGATTCAAATTGTGATTGGGAAACGCGTAACGGGCACAACTCGCCCTTACCGCCGGGCGGCGGTCTTCGAGGGAACGCCCGGGAGCCCTACCGGCGCTTACGCAGCGCTGGAGGCGCTTGCACTATCCCGATTGCGGATTACGGCATCCGCCTGCGGGCCTTTCTGACCTTCAACGATATCGAACTCGACTTCGTCGCCTTCTTTGAGCGTTTTGTATCCGTCCAGCTGAATCGCTGAGTAGTGAACGAATACATCCGGCCCGTCTTCGCGTCCGATGAATCCGTAGCCCTTGGCGTTGTTAAACCACTTGACCTTTCCTTTGTACTGAGCCACAGCTTCCTGCCTTCTTTCTTTTGGTGGAGTACGGCGGGACCTGAGCGCGGAATACCCGTCGATGTTTATTAAGACGCAAAAAACATGCGAAAGGTTGATTCGGTTTTCTTTATTCCATAAATTAAAACCCGCGCGGCACCCGCGTGAGCAGCGATCCGACGTAATGATTTTGCAAAGATGCCTCCTGGAGGATGACCGCGCCCGCGCTACTTCTTCCCTCGGCGGCCCTTGATCCGGTCGTATAAAAGCACGCTGCTCAGCGTTTTACCGTCCAAAATTGCGCCTTTCTCGATTGCCTTCAGCACGTCCTTGAGCTTCACCAGCCTGAGCTCGATCTGCTCGTCCTCTTCCGGATGGGCCGCGCCTGGCTCAAGCCCCTCGGCAAGGAAAACTTTCATCACTTCGCCCACAAAGCCGGGGCTGGCATAGTACTCAACCAGCGGCCGCCACTTCTTTGCCCGGTATCCGGTCTCCTCGGCCAGCTCCCGCTTGGCTCCCTCCAGCGCATCCTCGCCCGGCTCCTGCTTGCCCGCCGGCAGCTCCCACAAGTACTGGTTTGCGGCATGCCGGTATTGCCGCTCCATCACGATCCACGGATTCTTCTTGCTCTTCGAGTTGTCGATCGCCAGAATCACCACGCTTCCATTGTGGCGAATTACGTCGCGTTCGTTGCGCTTTCCATCCGGCTCGATCAGCTTGTCGTGCAGCACGCGGAACTGCGAACACTGGTACACAACCTCTGAACTCAAGATCGTGGCCCGCTCAACCGCCGCTGTCTTCACAATCTTTCCCGCCTTCACCTTTTTCGCCTTCGATTTCGCCGCCATTTCATCCTCTTTTCGTCGAGAGCCCTTCATGAAGTTTTGTGGTGCGCAGGTCTCCTGACCGACTGTCGTGCGGGCGTCCTCGCCCGCACTGAATTCATCACGAGTATACGCATAGCCCTGTTTCGCCCGCGTCATTCCTACCCAGTCGCAAGGCAATTGCATTATGGGGTTCCGTCGCGGGTGCTGTGCCGCATTAAATTCTGGGGCCGGCCAATTCTCAATTTCAGGCCATCCAACCACACAGCGTCCTCCCGGAGGGAGGACAGGAAAATAGCCCAGGATAAGTCCGCCGCAGCGGACGCAGTCCTGGGAATGCGCATCATTAAGATCCGGGCAGCCCCGTAGGGGCGGCGCGAACCCAACCGTTGGTCGACCGCCGCTCCTCTCGCGACCACCCCGCCCATCCCATTCCTGCATCGCCGCCCCCTGCCGTGGCATCCTTAACAGAGCAACAAATCCAAAATTCCGCGCCAGCACTTTTACCCCAGCACAAACGAGCCACGAGTGAACGATTCCTTGAAAGCCGATTGTTATCCAGTAAGCGTAATGCCGGGCCAGAGCCGCCTCTTTCTCGACTTTTGCGCCGAGGCACTCCGTGCCTTTTTGCCTTCAGACGAAATCTCACAGCCACCGCCGCCCCGCCCCGCGCACTGGCCTGAGGTCATCCGCCTCCTCGCCACGCAAAATGCCTCATCCATCGCGCAGCCCGCGCTTGCGGCTCTTTCCCAGGGCGCAGGCGCCATCCTTACCGGCCAACAGGTTGGCCTCTTCGGCGGTCCGCTCTATACGCCGCTCAAAGCTGCAACCGCCGTCGCTCGCGCGCGCAAGTCCACTGCCGCGGGCCATCCCCACGCCGCAATCTTCTGGCTCGCCAGCGAAGATCACGATTTTGCCGAGGTCGATCACGTCATCTTTCCCGCGGGCCGCGAGCTTGCCACGCTCACCTACGGAAAGGCTCCCGAATCCGCAATCTCAGCCGGCCGCATCGTCTTCGACGAATCCATCACGCCTCTCGTCGAACGCGCTGCCGAGCTCCTCGGGCCGTCCGAAGCGACAGACGCACTCATCGCTGCCTACAAACCGGGCCGCACCTTCGCGCAGGCCTTCGGTGATCTCTACGCCGCAATCTTCGCCGCGCAGCGTCTCCTCGTCGTCGATGCGGCAAGCCGCGATTTCCATCGCCTCGGCGCTCCCGTTCTCCGCGCTGCCATCGAGCGCGCCGACGAGTTTCAC
>CAZVYV010000397.1:0-3422 GCA_964630985.1 uncultured Occallatibacter sp. | reverse complement strand
TCGCTGCGGCATAGGTCGATGCGAGGCTCATGGCGTCACCTCATTGTGGCCCGTTCACCTGCGTTGTGCATTTCGCGCCTGCGGGGATCGTCAGCGTGCCGCTCGCCTCGTGCGCCTCAACGGCGAATGAGTTGGCGGACGCGCCGTTCACCCCATTGACGTCAAGTTGCCAGCGAAGATTGCTTGCCGCCGTTATGCTTGACGTTGCCATCGCGGATGCCAGGGCAGTAGCGCCCACTCGCGTATCAACGCTATTGGCTGCCGTCTGATAACTCAGCGTGAGGATAATGCTGGAAATCGCTGCCGAGCCGACAAGTTCAAAACTCACAATGCCCGTCGTGCCAACAGTCATGTACCCAACGCACGTGCTGCTGAACGACTGACCGACCGGCGCGATGAACTCCAACTGCCCGGTGTTGGCGGTCGCGCCCTGTACGATCGTGAAACCTGCCGTGGCGTTCGTGTATGCCGTCGAAATCGCTGACGGCATAGGGTTCTGGCTGCACGCCTGCGTGATCGGTGAGGACGGCCAACCAGGAAACACCGTCGCGATGAACTGCAGCGTCACCAGCAGCTCGCCGCAGTCAGTCAAATGTTGCCCGTCGCTGTTGGTGATGAGACCCTGCGCCACGCCCCATGGCGGCGTCAGGCCCATGCCGGTGTCTTGCGCGGTGAACGGGAAGGCGCTCGACGTGTTGCCGGACTGATCACCGATAAAGAGGTCGGCCATATTCAAACAGGCCCACCCCTGGTTCTGGCAATACGTCAGCGATCCCTGCTGAAGCGCCGCATAGGTTGCCGGAGCCCCGCCGCTATTGTAGGGCGGCGGCACCCACCACAGCACGCTGGCGCCGAGGGTTTGGCAATCGGTGGCCACGATTTGGTTCTGAGCATTCTGTTGCGCGCTCGTCACGGCGCTAGAGGCGTTGGCGTCGTTTTCGCCGTTTTCTAACACACAGAGCGCAACCTTACCCGCAGCGGCCTTGATCCACACCATGCCGCCATCGGTGCCGCCCGTCTTGGTTCCGGACGCGAACCACGGGCTCGATGCGCCGCCCACGCCGAGATTGTCGATGGCAAAACCAGAGGTGCAGGCGACCTGCGAGGCGCCGCAGAACAGAACGCCCTCGTAGGCGTACAGGTAATTGGTCGCTCCCAACGCGGTCAGCGTCAGCGTGCTTCCCGTGGCGGGCTGGCTCGCCTGCGCCACGGGGTTCGCAAAATTCTGCAAGGTCGCGGTGTTCGATCCGCTGCCCGATCCGCACGCCGTGCCGACCGATGACCCGTTGATGGTGACTGTGTATCCGCTGACACCGCTGCCCTGTACGCACGCGACGTTGACGGACGAATACGGCTGTCCGACGCTGATCGTTATCACGGCGCCGCTCGACGCCGTTAGCAGCGAGCCGCCATTGAGAGACACGCCGCTCTGCTGCGGACCGAGCAGCGTCGAGTTGGTCAGCGATCCAGACGTGAGCGTGTAACCGTCACCCGCCGACACGGTAGTCGTGGCATTCGACAGGCGAACGATCGGACGGTAGCCAGTCGAGTATTGCTGGAATCTCTGTGAGAGATAATCAATCAGCATCAGCGCGAAGGTGCTCCCGACGCGCGTCGGGCCGAAGGTGCACGGAGCAAGCTGATTGCAAACGATGATCGAGTCGCCGAGGTTCTCAATCCTCACGACCTGACTATTGACGGTGCGCCACGCCGCGCAGAACTGATCGAGTTGAGGCAGCGTGCTGCAGCCACCCGTATTGGGCGCAGCGAATGCCGTCCAGGTCCCCGCCACCAGCGAAATGCCGGCAATCGGGAACGTCGCGGCAGCCAGCGCGACCAGCGACCAGATGATGCCTGCGAGGATCGATGCAAGCTTCCTCATGCGAATGCCGTCCACGTTCCGCCTACCGCATCAACCGCCGTCAGCGTGCCGCCGTTCGCCGCCACCGTGTTGAGCCCCAGCGAGTGCCCCGAGAAATTCGCAATGCCGTTGTTCGGAACCATGCTGATGTTGTTCGTCTGCGCGTTGAACGTCAGGTCAACCACGGTCACGCGGCGCCCCTGCTGGAAGCCGTTCGGGATGTTGAGCGTCCGCGCCCCGGTCGTCGCGGTCGAGCAAAACACCACGACATCGGTCGTCAGCGCGCTCGTCAGGTTCGGCAGCGAGTAGCTGGCGCCCGAGGTCCACTGGTACTGCGTCAGCGCCGGGGACGTGCTCAGCGTCGTTTTCTGCGCGCCGTTGGTGTCGAGAACCGTCCAGCGGCCGAAGGTATCGAGTTCGGCGTACTCGTTCGGCTGAAGCGTCGCCGAGAACAGCGCCGCGGTCTGACCGCCTGAGTCGACATGATTGACGGTGATGAGGTTCGCGACCGAGCCCGACGTGTTCTTGATCGAGAGCAGGCCGACGTTGCGCGCGATCCCAGCGCCGGGCGCCGCCACCACCGTGGTCGTGGTCGCCGTTGCGATCGAGGCGATGTTGATCCCGGTGTCCGCCGCAACGACCTGCGTCGCGACCGTCACATCGACGTAGGACGCATGGACCGAGATCGCCCCCGCCGAGCCGGTGACCACCTGGATGGTCGACGTGGTATCGGAAAGGAGCAGCATTCATTTCACGGCTTGGTGTTGGCGGCGACCACCGCGTCGGGCACCCGATCGACGCCCGGGATGGGGCCTAGCTTCAACGCGCACGGCTCACATTGGTAAAAGACGTGCGCCGTCCACTCGGCCGTCACCAGCCCGCCGTCGGCGCCGCAGTTGGCGCAGAACACGCGCTCCCACTTCTGCCGGCCGAGCACCACGGTCGGCACGCCCGCGAGCCGGCAGTCGGGCAGTCCCTGTTCGAGCTCGCGCGACCAGAACAGGCTATCGCGAAGGGGCGACGGCACTAGATGCTCTCGCCGATATCGATCGTCATGTCGGCCGGCACCGAGGCGCTGGCCGCCAGCTGCGTGAACTCCAGATCCACCGGGTTGGTGGCGTTGGGCATCATCTGGATGGCGGCGTTCTGCATCGGGGGCTGGTAGCCGCCCATGCCGCCGGTCTGCGCGTACCCGATGCCGAGCCGCGTCACCAGCGTGCCGCCTGGCGTGATCGCCGTGCCGCCGTTCGCCCACACGCTCTGGGCCGCCGGCCCGCCGCGCAGGTTCTTCGGCGACGGGGTCTGCGAGGTGCCGCCCGAAGCGGTGGTGCCGGTGTTGTGCTTGACGCGCCCCGATGCGCCACCCGCCACCGCGCCTCTGGCGGTGAAGTAGACGCCGAACAGGGACACCGTCTCCTGGTTGGCGATGGTCTTCGCCCACATCTGCGTCACCTCGGTGAGCGGAGTGCCCGAGGTGGTGAAGGAGTTCTGGAGATCGTAGAAGAAGGGCATGTCACTGTCCTAGCGGTTGAGGATAGCACGATCCGGCCGGGACCGGGTG
>CAZVYV010000396.1:0-3423 GCA_964630985.1 uncultured Occallatibacter sp. | reverse complement strand
ATCGCGAGCTCTACCGGGTCGGACGTATGCGACTTCACGCGCGCGTTCTCGCCCGGCAGACTCGTGCCAACCCGATCCTCGCCGATTTCGATCACCAGGTTGTTCAGCGCATCCACGCGCGCCTCGCATCCCGGCGGCACGAGAGTAGCTGCCGTGTATTCGGTGATCATTGCCGGTCCCGCGATCGCATCGCCCGGCGTGAGCAGTTCGCGTTTATAGATTCGTGTCGGCTTCCATCCACCCTCAAACCAAATCTCGCGCTCGTTGCCCCATCCTTGGCGCGTTTTTGTTTTTGCGCCAAGGGTGGGAGCGAAATCGTCGCGCCCGCTGTCATCTCTCGCAGCCGCCTCTTTCCGCTCTGGCTCATACGGCTCGCTCGCCGCAATCATCCGCACGCGCACATTTACAATCTCCAATGGTCGCGCAGCATCCGCAAATCCATACCGCTGCCGGTGGAGCTCGTGAAACGCCGCGATGGAACGCTCCGGCGCCTGCGGATTGTACGGAACGTTGAGCTCGTACCCTTGTCCGCGATAACGCAGATCCAAACTTCGCGCGGCCGCGCCCGTTAGACCATCCGCAGCAAACTCCGCCGCGCCCTGCTTCTCCAGATCGCTGAAAATCTCGCCGACACTCCCCAGCGCATCGCCCGGTAGCATCACCGTCCGCGAAGAATCCCGCACCGAATCCGCGAGAAGAATTCCCACTGCTGAAAGCGCTCCCGGCAGCGCTGGAATCAGCACGCGCGGAATGCGCAATGCACGCGCCAGCGAACACGCGTGCAGCGGACCTCCGCCGCCGAACGCCACCAGCGTAAAGTCGCGCGGATCGTGCCCTCGCTCCACGCTGATCACGCGAATTGCTTTCTCCATCTGCGTTTCCACCACGCGCACAATTCCCGCAGCGAAATCCTCCACTGTCTTGAGCGCGCCCTTTTGTTCCTGCATCATCCGTCGCGTGCGCTCGCCGTCTAAGTGCACGCCTCCGCCGAGAAAGCTTTCGGAGTCGAGGCGCCCCAATACAAAGTTCGCGTCGGTCACCGTTGCTGACCGGCCGCGCCCAAAACAAATCGGCCCCGGATCGGCGCCGGCCGACTCGGGGCCGACGCGCAACATTCCTCCCGAGTCATATTTCGCGATTGATCCTCCGCCCGCTCCCGCCGTGTGAATGTCGAGCATGGGCACGCTGATCGGCACTCCCGCAATCACTGACTCATGTGTGCGCTCAGCGCCCGTCGCCGCATTGGCCACAAAAACATCGGTCGATGTGCCGCCCATATCGAAGCCGATGATCTTGTCGAACCCGGCCCATTGCGCCATGCGGCAAGCGCCCACCACTCCACCCGCCGGCCCGCTCAAAACCGTGCGCACCGGCTCCTCTGCCGCGACACGCGCTGCAATAATTCCACCTGACGACTGCATCACATCCACGCGCCCGCCCTCGTACTCTGCGCCCACTCGCTCTTCAAGGGCCGTCAGGTACTGCGCCATCCGCGGCGCGAGATACGCATTCACCACAGTCGTCGATGCGCGCTCGTACTCACGAAACTCAGGCAGAATCCGGTGCGACGCTGAGACCGGGATTCCCGATCGCCGCAAAGCCGCTTCCACTCGCTGCTCCGTTTTCGGATTTGCAAAGGAAAACAGAAGGCTGATCGCGACAGCCTCAGCGCCGCTCGCCCGCACTCCCTCAACCAACGCGGCCAGCTCTTCGTCCGTGGGCTCGCGCAGAATCTCGCCCTCGGCGTTGACCCGTTCAGCCACACCGAATCGCAGCTCTCTCGCAACGAGGCACTCCGGCGCCGGCGCAAACCAGTCGTAAAGCCGCGCCCGAGCCTGCCTTCCGATCGCAATTGTGTCTTCGAATCCGGCTGTCGTCACAAACGCGACGCGTGCGCCGGTCCGCTCGAGCATCGTATTGGTGCCCACGGTCGTTCCATGGCGTACCTCGACATTGTCCGCGCCGCCAAGCTGCTGCACGCCATCGAGAACCGCGCGCGAGGGATCTGCCGGCGTCGAGAAGATCTTCTTCACACGCAGCTTTCCATCCGCCAGACAAACGCAGTCGGTAAACGTGCCGCCGGTATCGATTGCAATGCGCAAATCTGCCAGCTCCTGTTCGGTGGAGTCGTCAAGTCCGCTTCAGTTGTGAGTTGAGTCTAAATCCAAGCTAGGACAAAAACTCCGCAATCGCTTGGGCCACTGCGTTCTGCTCGTCCTCGTGCAACTCCGGAAAAATCGGCAGCGCCAGCACTTCGCGCGAGGCGCGCTCCGCTTCGGGGAAATCTCCTTCACTGTAACCCAGTCCCTTCAGCGCTTCCTGCATGTGCAGAGGAACCGGGTAGTAGATCTCCGATCCAATCCCGCGCCCCGTCAAAAACTCCCGCAGCGCATCGCGCCGCGCCACGCGAATCACATATTGATGCCACACATGCTTTGCCCCCGGCACTTCATGCGGCAGCACCAACCCATTCGCCGGATACGGTCCATTCTCGGCAAGCCCAGCCCTCAAAAAAAACCTGCCATATCGCGCTGCCAGCTCGCACCGCGTCTCATTCCATACACCGATATATTTCAGTTTTATCGTCAGCACCGCGCCCTGGAAACCGTCCATACGCGCGTTCCATCCAAGCTCATCATGGTGGTAGCGGCGCCGCATTCCCTGGTTGCGCAGCATCTTTACGCGCTCGGCAACGTCGTCGCGGTTCGTCGTCACCATGCCCGCATCGCCCGCCGCGCTCAAATTTTTTGTGGGATAAAAGCTGAACGCCGCCGCATCGCCCAAGCCGCCCGCCTTCACCCCGTTCCACTCCGCGCCCCACGCCTGCGCAGCGTCTTCGATAATCGCGAACCCGCGCTCCCTGCCCAGTTTCGAAAAGGCCGTCGCATCGGCGCACAATCCGTAGAGGTGCACCGGTAGAATCGCCTTCACGCCCGTCCCGCGCTCTCCGTTGAGAACCGCTTCCACCGCTGCCGGCGACAGATTAAACGTCACCGGATCGATATCCGCGAGCACCGGCGTGGCGCCCGCACGAAGAATCGCGCTCACCGAAGAGAAAAAACTGAATGGCGTCGTCACGACTCTATCGTCGGCACCAATCCCCGCGCCCGCCAGCGCCAGCCAAAGCGCGTCAGTCCCGGACGAGCAGCCCAGCGCGTGCTTCACTCCCAACTGCTCCGCTGCCGCCTTCTCAAACGCTGCAACATGTTCGCCGAGAATAAATTGCTGCGTCTCGAGCACCTGCCCGAGCGCTTCCAGCAACTCGGCTTGAAGCGGTTGGTACTGGCGCTTCAGGTCCAGCGTTGGAACCGGTTTTCGCGCGGATCCGCCGCTTTTTGCCTCAGCCCGCACCGAAAGGTCAGTCTTCTGCATACCGTCTTCTTTCTCACCTGAATGCTATCAGCCGCGGAATCTGCAAGGTCC
>CAZVYV010000395.1:0-3424 GCA_964630985.1 uncultured Occallatibacter sp. | reverse complement strand
ATCACGATCAACCCCGTCAGCACCAGGCTCATGCGAGCCAGTGCATTGGAGCTGCGGTCGAAGATTTGCGCCATGAACGATTCCCGGTCTGACTTTCGTTTGGCATGCGCCGCGTGTATCGGCGGTCACATAGGTTATGTACAAGAATTGCTCAATGATAGAAGTTCAGGGAGCGGGCTGGACGCCCGAAGTTTCAATATAGCAGCCTGCGACGGATTCGCAATACGCTAGGGACACAAAATCGCCAAAATTATTTGTGGGAAACTGCTTTGCAACCTACTGAAAAGAAAATCGCTTGTGACAAGCGCGGTTGAGGCGTAAACATCACCGCTCCCCTGGCGAAAGGCGTACCAGAAGTTGGGATCATCCATGCAAAAATATCACGCCAGAGCCGACCTCTGGCAAGCTCGCTCGACGCGCTTCGTCAAGGAACTCAATCGGGACTCATGACCTGTCGTTCCTCTCGCGGGCGAGATTTCGATCATCCGGCCGAAACGGGGCCCGCGCAACACCGCTCGTCTCCGCAATGCGCAGTGCAGCATTCGGCGCATCGGCCCGGACGGGATTCAGCGAAAGAGGCATCTCGTGAGGTTCGCGGCCAACCGACGATCACAAGAAATACGTCGAGGACAAAAAGCGCAATCGCGAGGTCGTTAAATAGCGTTGCGTGTTGCGAGTTTGGCCAGAATTGATTCGCTGCCCAGAAGAGGAAGGCGACGGCCAACATGATTGCCTTAAGGAATTCCATCGCGGCCGGCCGAAGCGCAATCTGGTACACGAGGTACGCAAGAGCAATCATGGCCAATGAAAAGGCCGCGAGAATCGCATGACTCCCGGCTGGGAACAGCGACGGAAAGGCGTCCCAGACCAGCAGAACCGCGACAGCTGCAAGCGTGACGGCACCGAGCATGACCGATAGGAGCCGATGGTTGTGGCCGAGGCGCGTGTGCATAGCTCATTATTGTCCGCCCCTCGAAAAGAAACCGTAAGGACCGGCTATCGGGCCCGCACATCCAGATCGGGCGATCCTGACGATTGGATCGTTTAGAATTCAAAGGAACGTAACAATCGCTTTCATCGCCACCTCAAGACACGAGGCACATTCTCTCGACTCGCTGGGTTTTTCCTGTCCAGCGCCGTCGGGCGAATACCCGCGCAAGATTCGCCAACGATAGGGGAAAAGAGCATGAAGTACGCCGGATTACTGGTGATGCCTGCCGGATTTTTTCTTACGCTTGCCGCGCTGGCTCTGTTCCCCGATTCCGGTCGCCGATTGGCGTTTGTGCTCTGTGGTCTGGCAGTCGAGATCTTGGGCCTGATCGTCGCGGTGCGCGGGCATATGCTGCCGCGCGGAGGCAGCCAACCATGAGCGCGATTCCTCCCATGGTTCCAGTGGCGGCTCCCGCGATGAGCGACGTTGTTTTTGCGCTCACTCTCGCGCTCTTGCTGCTCGCGCCCATGGCCATTGCCGGCGTGGCACTCATCAATACGGGGCTGGGCCGCTCGCGCTCGGCGGCACAGGCGATGCTGGGTAACCTGGCCCTGATTGCCGTTGCCGCCATCGTCTTCGCTTTCATTGGCGCCTCCTTCGCAGGGTCTCTGGGATTGAAGGAAGTGGTTCTGCACGCAGCAGGCAAGCCATGGAGTGTGCTAGGCCTCGGTCCCTTTCTTCTCCACGGGCTTGGCGCCGCCGCGCCGCAGGCACAACTCGCCGTCCTGTTTCAGTTTTTGGCTGTCGCCATGTTGGTTCAGCTGCCGTGGGGCTCAGGCGCAGATCGCTGGAGACTCGCCGCCGGCTGCGCGTCCGCGGCGATCTTGGCTGCGATCGTTTTTCCGCTCGCGGCGCACTGGATTTGGGCCGGCGGATGGCTTGCAGCATTGGGCGCGAACTTCTCAGTGGGCGATGGCTTTCTTGATGCCGGAGGCGCGGCGACTGTGCACGTAATCGGCGGCTTGAGCGCGCTGGCCGTGATCTGGATCGCCGGACCACGCCGCGGAAAATTCCCCAAAGAAGGCCTTTCCACGGCGATGCCCGGCCATAACGCCACCTACGTTCTCTTTGGCTGCTTGCTGGCTTTAGTGGGTTGGCTGGCCTGGAACATGGCCGGAGCGATCATTTGGGTTCACGCTCCGCTCTCAGCTCTGCCTGGAACTGCGATCAACACGCTGCTCTCGGCTTCTGGCGCCCTGGCCGCTACTTTCTCGGTCACACGCTTCCGCTTCGGCAAACCTGACGCCAGCCTCTGCGCGAATGGCTGGCTCGCCGGTCTGGTTGCCTCGAGCGCGTGCGCGGCCTTTGCCTCGCCGGTGGCCTCTCTCTTTGTTGGTGGCGTGGCTGGAGTGTTCACGCCGTTGCTGGTCGAGGTTTTCGAACTTGCGCTCTCTATCGACGATCCCACCGGCGCCATCACGGTTCACGGCGCGGCGGGACTGTGGGGATTGATCGCGGCCGGATTCTTTGCGCCCCAGGCGGGACAACTTCTAGCTCAGCTTATCGGCATCGCCGCGCTGCTCGGCTTCTTTTTCCCGCTCATTTATCTTCTGTTCGCGCTACTCAATCGCTTCGTCCCCTTCCGCGTAGATCCCGATGGCGAGCGCATGGGCATGGATCTGCATGAGATTGGCGGCGGAGCGTATCCGGAATTTGTGATTCACCGCGACGAGTCTTATCGCTGAGCGGAAGGCCGACGCCTGCGTCAGCTTACTTCGAGATTCAGCGTCGAGCCATCAGCAACATCACAACGAATAATGCGAGCGGCACCAATGCCAGGCCGGCGTACAGCGCAAGTTTGCGCCCGCTGATCGCGAGCCGCCCCAGTCGAATCGGCCGGTGCTCGCCCGTTTCGATCCCCACAAGCTCCTGGTGCTCCAGCTCCCAGGCCATGTCGGATGCCGTGGCATACCGATGGCGCGGATCGCGCGCCATTGCGCGGAAAAGAATCTCTTCGACTGCGGCGGGAATCTCCGGGTTCAGCTCGCGCGCCGGTACGGGATCTGTGAGCAAACGCTCGTTCATCACCGCCAGCGGGCTTGGTCCTGTGAACGGGGGTTGGCCGGTCAGCATTTCATAGAGCATCGCGCCCAAGGCGTAAACGTCGCTGCGCTGGTCACCGTGCTTGCCCATTACCTGCTCGGGAGAGATGTAATCGGGCGTGCCCAGCGCCGGCGTAAGGCCCACCTGCGTAATGCGTCGCGCATCTTCTTTCAACGCAATGCCGAAGTCGATGATCTTGATGCGGTCGCCATCGCACACCATGATGTTTTCCGGCTTCAGATCGCGGTGCACCACACCATGCTTGTGCAGGTTGTCGAGAGCATCGCAGATGGCAATGGTGAGGGCAACGGCGCGGTCGACGGGCAGCTTCCGCTCCTCGTTCAGAATGGCGCGCAACAGGCGGCCGTCTACCCACTCGATGACCATGTA
>CAZVYV010000394.1:0-3427 GCA_964630985.1 uncultured Occallatibacter sp. | reverse complement strand
AGTTCGTCCACCCCGCAGTATTGGTGGTACGCAACCTTTGAGTGCCTGCGCGAAAAAAGGTTACACCGAAAAACGCGCGGCACGATGAATTTATCACTTTCAGACGTAACCTGGCGCGCAACATTGTCATCTTCTTGTCGATTGGCTGCCGCGCGCTGGGTGCGCTACCCTGTTTGAGCCTCAAGGCTTAAACGGGGTTGCTGCAGCACGAAGTCAATTCGGTTTGGGGCAGGCTGCGCGCTTGTCGATTTGGGAGGTCCATTGCAAAGCACAAAAGGATTGGCGGCGGTGTCGGGCACCGCGATGGTGATGGCGCTGTTGCAGAGCTTGTGCACTGCGATTTTGACGATCAACGGAATTCGCGTCGGGATCGGGGTTGCAGCTCTTGCCGCCAGCGGCATCGCCGCGCCGCTGCTCTCGTTTCACCGCGACGCCATTCGCATTCCCATGCTTTCGATCGCGGTCATTGGCGCGGTGGTCAATCTTGCCGTGCTGGCGTGGGTGTGGCACCTGCGGTCACGACCCGAGGCCCAATGGCGCCAGCAGCCGGTCACGAAGAAGCAACGCTGGTCGGAGCGGCTCCAAGTGGCGATGGCCATTGCAACACTTTTGCTTGCCGGGCTGGAGATTTACGCGCATCCAATCGTGAACCACGGCGCTTCGGCGTTCTGAATTCCGACGGATCGCGAGCAGAGCTGAGCTTATGGACCGGAAACTTCCATTTCTTTTTCCAAGCACTCGTGCAGCCGCTTGCTGAATCCCGCGGGCAGTTCGAAGACGCGATTGTCCGCATACAGCACGACGACGTTGCGCGTGGAGTCGAGCACCGCCGAGCAGATTTCGCACGTCTCCAGGTGCTTGTCGATCTCGACGCGCAGGTCCGCCCCCACCTCGCCGTCAATGTAGGCGGAGATGTGCTCCCAGACGTGTTTGCAGTCGATCCTCATCTGGACTCGCCCTTCATCGGCCCGTCTCTCCCGGCCTTGGCCCACCCAAACAGCTTTCCCCGCTTGGGCGCAAATCCCTTCAACCGCGGCGTCAGGCTGCGCTGCAAAAGCGCCCGCGCCCGGTGAAGACGGACCTTAACCGCTCCCTCGGCAATGCCGAGCGCGGCGGCGGTCTCTCGAACGTCCATTTCTTCGATGTCCCTGAGCAGCACGACGTTACGGTAAATCTCTGGTAGGCCGTCAATGGCCTGGCGCAGCAACGCGGCGAGCTCTTTTTGCTCCAGAGCCTGATTCGGCACTTCGCGCCAGCTGGTGAGGATGGCTGGCGTAAAGTCTCCCGTCTGGTCGTCGGTAAGCGCGTCGAGCGAGTCCTCGCGGCGCCTTCCGGCTTGGCGCAGGCGGCTGAGGCCCTCGTTGCGGGCGATGGAAAGCGCCCAGGTGCGGAATTGCGATTCGCCGCGAAACAGTTGCAGGTTACGGTAGATTTTCACCGCAGCTTCCTGTGCCGCATCTTCGGCTTCGGCCTCGTTGCGCAGGATGGACATTAAAAGAAAGAAAATAGGCCGCTCGCAGGGGCGAATCAAGTCGTGAAAGAGCTGCTTTTCCCCAGCCAGAATGCGCCGGATACAGTCGGCCTCGAACTCCGGATTGGGTACGTTCTTCATCGTTCTTCAGGAAAGGAATTCGAGTTGAGGCCGGCCGCCCTGGTGTGGCAGAAATGCCACTGGACAGACTATATCGCGAACGACCTCGGGTTCTTTGGCACCCCCAAGTCGGGCGCTATGGCGGTCTGGATAGGCTGACTGGACGCCATTTTTGCCCTGTCAAAAAGATTCCTTGCAGAAAAAACACGGTTTGGGCTGTACAATCCCCTCACGAGGAGTCTTATGGCCGGAGACATGCAAATTACGTGCAGCGACTGTGGGCAGGAATTTACCTTCAGCTCTGCCGATCAGCAGTTTTTTCAGGAACGCGGTTACTCGACACCAAAGCGTTGTAAGCCTTGCCGTCAGGCAAAAAAGGCCGATCAAGGGGGATCCGGCCACCGTTCGACTCCTTCGCAGGGAACACCTGTGATTTGTTCGGGTTGTGGCCAGCCTACGACCGTGCCTTTTGAGCCGCGTGGCGATCGCCCGGTTTATTGCCGCGATTGCTACACGGCGCGCAAGGGCACCGGGGGCGGGGGCGGACGAGGTCGCTGACTGCGCATGAGCGCAGGCCAGGACGCTTGTTGACGCTGCGGCAGCACGTTCTTTCGCAGTGGTTGATTCGGAAAATGCACGGGAGAGTACTGTCGCGGCGACGGCCGCGATGGTGCTTTGTGTCCGCTTTTGCTCACCCTCTCGATTGCACGTCTCCATTTCCAATTTCGGCGCATCGAAGTATCAGCATGCGATCACGTTTGCGCATTGATCAGCAAGGGTTGACTGCGTGTGTTCGACAACCCATTTCGGGCGGAATCGGAAATAGACAGATGGCCGATGGCCCGATAAACTACGCATACGGACCCCCCTGACATCCGTGTAGACAAGGAAATCTTCCCAGGCTATGGCCACGCAGCTCTCTTTCACCGGATTCGCCTGGAAGAATCTTCGGCGCCGACGCCTAAGAACCCTGCTTACCCTTTGCGGGATTACGATGGGTATTGGGGCGTTTGTGGCATTAGTGGGGTTCTCGCGCTCATTTGAACACGAATGGCTGCGGCTCTATCAGAGCTCAGGCACCGATATTGCCGTCCTCCAATCGAGCTTATTCAATAGTTCCATTGATGAATCGCTGGGCCCTAAAATCAAGGCTCTCCCCGAGGTGGCCGCGGTTGCACCGCTGGTTTTCAATTTGATCGACCTCACTCCAGATGTGAATGCACTGGTCTACGGATGGCCGGCCGATTCCTATGAAATGGACTCCCTTAAATTTACCTCGGGCACGCGCTTCCGTGCCGGCCAGGCGGAAGTGGTGCTTGGCGACTTGCTGGCGCAAAACCTGAACAAGAAAATCGGCGATACCATCACCATTCTGGGCGAGAGCTTCACGATCACAGGAATCTTTCACGGGGGCACTGCGCTCGAAACGGGCGCCGTCATCATGCCGCTCGATCAGATGCAGGACATCTCCAGCAGGCAAGGAAAGGTGACCGCATTTCATGTACGGCTTCGCCCCACACCGGCCGGAGAAACGTATGAGCACTACGTAGCCCGGGCGCAGGCAGAAATCGACGCGCTGGAGCCCGGCATCCGCGCCGAGGCTGCCTCGGAACGCGCATCCAACAACCAGATCGTCGCCATGGCCCACGCCGTGGCGTGGGGAACATCGTCCATAGCCCTGCTCATCGGCATCGTGGGAATTGCCAACACCATGGCGATGTCTGTTTTTGAGCGCACGCGCGAGATCGGCGTTCTGCGCGCGCTTGGCTGGAAGGGCCGGCACGTGATTCTGCTTATTCTTACAGAGGCGGGTGTTCTTGGTTTTGCCGGCGGCTT
>CAZVYV010000393.1:0-3433 GCA_964630985.1 uncultured Occallatibacter sp. | reverse complement strand
GCCTGCGTCCCATGCGGGAACGGACCCACATCGGATCCGACAGCAAACGGAACGCCCGCAGCGACCTGCTTCTTGAACTCCGCGATCTTGTAATCCAGCATCGCGGCTTCTCGCGCCGCCTGGTCCTGTGAGCCGCTGTGCGTCGCGAAATACTCGAAGATAGTGAAAGTCGGCACGGCGAAGATGCCCTTCTCCTTCATCATCCTAATGGTCTCGTCGCTCAATTGCGTCCCGTGGTCAATCGAAGCCACTCCCGCCTCGGCCGCATAAAGCGTTCCCGGCTCTCCCATGGCGTGCACGCCCACATTCGTTCCAAGCCTGCGCGCTTCCTCTACCGCCGCTGCCAGTTGCGCCTCGGTGTATTGGTACGGCGTGTGCAGTACGCCATCTATCATCTGGTCCGGCCCCGTCTCGTAGATCTTCACAAAGTCCGAGCCTTCTTTGTGCTGCTCCCGAATTACCTCCACAAGTTGCTCGGCATCGTTCGCATAATCCGCATTCGAGAGGACGTGCTGCGCTGGATTGAATTGGTTGGCGTCCTCGTGCCCACCCAGAATGTCGATTGCATTGCCGCTGATCCGCATCCGCGGCCCGGGGATGATTCCCTGATTGATGGCGTCGCGCACCGCTGTGCTGGCCGACCCAGCGCCTTCGGTGCCCATGTCGCGCTCGGCCGTGAAACCTGCCATCAGGTCGGCTTTTGCCGCCTGCTCGGCAAGGATTGTTCGCCACGGCACAGACTCTTCAACGGTCTGCAAATCCTCCGCGCCGGGATGCAGAAAAAGATGCACGTGCGCATCGATCAGGCCCGGCATCAGCGTCGTATCACCGAGGTCGATTACCTTCGCGCCCTGAGGATGATCTACCGAAACGCCGACGGCCTTGATGCGCTCGCCCTCGACCAAAATCTCGCCGGGCTGAAGAATGTTTCCCGTATCCAATTCGAGCAGCCGCGCTGCGTGCAGCACGATGGGCACGGTCGCTGGTTGCTGGGCGTGCGAGACGGAAGCTGCACCAACAAGCATGATCACAGCCAAAGTCAGCGCCAAAGTGAACTGCCGATGGAATCTCTGCATGGATACGACTATGCCGCTGTCAGCCCCAGCTTGTCGATGGAGAACTTGAGCGGGGCGACGCCCTCAATAAGCCCCGATCCCTGTCAGGTGCTGCCCCAGGATCAGCGTATGAATATCGTGCGTGCCTTCGTACGTCTTCACGGATTCCAGATTCATGCTGTGCCGCATGATCGGATAGTCTTCCGTGACTCCGTTCGCACCCAGAATGTCACGCGCCAGCCGCGCACATTCCAGAGCCATCCACACGTTGTTTCTCTTCGCCATCGAAATGTGCTGATGCCCGGCCTTGCCTGCATCCTTGAGCCGGCCCACATGTAACGAGAGCAACTGCGCTTTTGATATCTCGCTCGCCATCCACACCAGCTTCTCCTGCACGAGCTGATGACTGGCGATCGGCTGATCGTGAAATTGCTTTCTGGTTTTCGAGTAGTTGAGTGCCGTCGAATAGCAATCCATCGCCGCGCCAATCGCGCCCCAGCTGATGCCGTAGCGCGCCTGGTTCAGGCACATAAGCGCGGCTTTCAGGCTATCCGCGCCCGGCAGTAAATTGGCGGCGGGTAAATGCACGTCCTCAAGCGCGAGACTGCTGGTGACCGAGGCGCGCAACGACCATTTGCCGTGAATGTCACTCGACTTGAATCCCGGACGATCGGCTTCGACGAGGAATCCGCGCACGCTGCCCGCACCGCCTTCGTCATCACCCGCGCCCTCCAGTTTCGCCCACACAACGGCCACATCGGCAATCGATCCCGACGTGATCCACATCTTCTCGCCATTCAGGATGTACTCGTCACCGGACTTTCGCGCGCGCATAGTCATACCCGCAGGATTTGATCCGAATCCCGGCTCTGTGAGCCCAAAGCAGCCGAGCTTTTCGCCTGTGGCCAGCGCGGGCAGCCAGTTGTTTTTCTGTTCTTCTGATCCGAAGGTGAAGATCGGGTACATCACCAGCGCCGATTGCACGCTCACAAAGCTGCGCAGCCCCGAGTCGCCGCGCTCCAGCTCCTGCAACACCAGGCCGTACTCAACATTCGACATGCCGGCACAGCCGTAGCCTTCAAGGTTCGCGCCGTAGAATCCCAGATTGCCCATCAGCGGAACGATCTCGCGCGGAAAGCGCCCGTCTCGAAAGCACTCTTCGATGATCGGGGTTACATTCGAGTCAACAAAGTCGCGGGCGGTCTTGCGGACAAGCAATTCCTCTTCCGTCAAGCTTCGATCGAGCTCGAGAAAATCGAACCCCTGGAATTTGAAAGCCATAGTCGTACCTGCCGTCTCGGCGCTTCACCGGGACAGATGAGAGTACCAGTCCATGGCCTTCTTTTCAACGCGGGTCCGGAACGGCCTTCAGTTTGGCCGCTGCATCGGCTTTTCGTGAATCACCATCCAATTCACGCCGAACTTGTCGCGGAACTGTCCAAAGCGGTGCGCGAAAAACGTCTCGCCCATCTTCATAAACACCTCTCCGCCGTCGGTCAGCGCCGCGTAGATCCGCTCGGCTTCGGCGTCGCTGTCCACCGCAAGAGTCAGGTAGGCGCTGCGCATGGGCTCCACTTTCGGGCCGTCGCTGGCCATTACCGTTGTGTCGCCAAGTGTGAATCGTGCGTGCAGAATGCCATCCCGATCCAGGCCCGGCGGCATATGCTCCGGAGCCCCGGATGCGCTCATTTCAGCGAACGTGGATTTCATAAGGATCTTTGCGCCCAGATGTTTCTCGTAGAACTTCATTGCTTCCAGGCAATTGCCGGGGAAATTCAAGTATGTGTTTACCTTCATTGTTTCGGCCTTCCTTTCGGGAATTGGATTTTGATTTCGAGCCCGATGTAAACGGAGAATTCGGCGGCGGCGCTTGGCCGCGGCGATTCTTTCTTGAACGGCATCCTGCAAACTTTACTTGCATTCAGCAATCTACCAATGGTAGCAATGGAAAGCGGCCGCTTGCCCGCCAATGCGGCCCATTCATATTCCAGGTGATTCTATGAGCACCCTCGCAGACTCTCCGCGTATTACGCCCTTTCTCTGGTTCGACTCGAACGCCGAAGAGGCCGCTGATTTCTACGTCAGCGTCTTCCCCAACTCCCGCCGCCTCGGCGAACTGCGCAATCCTGGCGATGCGCCAGGTCCCAAGGGAGGCGCGTTAACCGTCTCCTTCGAGCTCGATGGTCTAAGGTTCACCGCTCTCAATGGCGGACCGGCATTCAAGTTCTCTCAAGCGGTCTCGTTCGTGGTGAACTGCGATACGCAGGAGGAGATCGACCACTACTGGTCAAAGCTGACGGCCGGCGGTCAAGAAGTCCAGTGTGGATGGCTGACGGACAAATTCGGCCTGAGCTGGCAGGTGGTGCCGCGCCGCATTG
>CAZVYV010000392.1:0-3440 GCA_964630985.1 uncultured Occallatibacter sp. | reverse complement strand
GGCGAGCCCGTATCAGGCGCCCGGCCAGGCGCCGAATCAGGCGCAGTATGAGCCGCCTTACCAGACGCCATACCAAACGCCTTATCAGGGTCCGAATGTGCCGCCGGGTTATCCGTTGCCGGATCTTCCGCCGGTTCCTCCTGTGTACTGGCGGCGGAAGGAGCCGATTGGGGCGATCGTTCTCATCGCTCTGGGCGTGCTGTTCCTGCTCGGGCACTTCGACTGGTTCTCAGGGCGCGTGCTTGAATTCACCTGGCCGGTTCTGTTGATTGGACTGGGAGTGTGGTTGATCGTGAGGCGCCTGAGCGAGACGAAGGCTAGCTCTCAAGGGAACTCTCAGACCGGCTCGCAGGGAGGGCAACAATGAATCGCTACATCATGATTCGCAGATTGCGGGGGCCGGCGGTTTTGTTGCTGATTGGCGTGATGGCGCTCCTGGCACAGGCAAACATCCTTGGCTGGGGCCAGAGCTGGCCGCTGATTCTGATCCTGATTGGGTTGATGCTGCTGGCCGAGCGTGCAGCACTTGCAGCGGGAGGATATCCACCGCCTCCGGGTACGCCGTGGCCCAACGCTGCGCAGGGGACAGGCCAGGCCACGCAGCCAGCGCCGGGCACGACGAACGTGCCGGCTGAAACGCACGACTACGGCGACGAAATTCATGGAGGGCAGTCATGAGCAGCGCACCTCCGAATATGCCTCCGGGCGGAGCGCCTCCGCCCTACGATCCGAAGATGCAGTGGCGCGTGTATCGCGAGCAGCAGCGCGCCGCGTGGCGGGCACAACGCGATGCTTGGCGGGCACAGCGCTACGCGTGGAAAGCTAACCACGTTGGCGCATACGGACCTCGCGTGCCTTCCGTGGTGGGTCCGGTGATTCTGATTTGCGTGGGCGTGATTGCCCTGCTGCTGGTGACCGGGCATATCGATGCCAGCTCCTTTTCTTCTTGGTATGGGCGTTGGTGGCCGTTGCTGCTGATCGTGGCAGGGCTCGCGCTGCTGGCAGAGTGGGCGCTGGACATGCGGCGGCCGACACCTGTCCACCGCAGCGGCAGCTTTGTGGGGATCCTGTTTCTGGTCGCGTTCCTTGGCCTTTGTGCGGCGGGATGGAACCATATGCGGCCGATGTTTGGCAACTGGAACGGCGACAACGACTTCTTCAACTTCTGGGGCCTGCCCGAGCACGACCTGGATCAGCCGGCGGACACGACGGCGATTCCGGCGGATGCGACGATTCAGATTCTCAATCCACGCGGGGACGTGAGCATTACGTCGGGCGACGAGCCGAGCATTCAAGTGCAGGCGCACGAGATGGCGTATGCCAACACCGACTCCGAAGCGAAGACAATCTTCGACAGCGAGGCCTCGCACGTAACGGTGAGCGGAACCGCGGTGCTGGTGCAGTCGAATGGCAACGAGCACGGCCGCGTGAACCTGACGGTGACGGTTCCGCGCACGGCAAAGGTGACGGTGAACGCCGGAAAAGGGGACGTGACCGCTTCAGGGCTGGGTGCGGGAATCGATGTGACCGCCGGGCACGGAGACACGCACCTTGACGCGATTACGGGCGCCGTGACCGCGCACTTTTCCAACGATAAACATGACTTCTCGGCACACCAGATCGACGGCGACATCGATGCCAGCGGCAATTGCAACGACGTGACGCTTTCAGAGATTCAAGGGAAGATCACCCTGAGCGGGGAGCTCTATGGCGAAACGCACATCGAAAATGCCTCGGCGCAAATCAACCTGCATACGCCGTATACCGACCTGCAGATCGCGAGCCTTCCCGGCGACATGACGCTCGACTCGGACAACCTTCACGTGAGCGACGCCAAGGGCCTGGTACATGTTGTGACGCGCTCGAAGGACATCGATCTGAGCGAGATTTACGGGGACACATCCGTCGAAAGCAGCAACGGAACCATCAGCGTGGCGCCGGCTGGCGCTTACAACGTGGACGCCAAGAACGACAAAGGCGATGTTGAGTTGACACTGCCGCCGGATGCTTCCGCCACGGTGAACGGAGAGACGCATAACGGAGACATTGTGACCGACTACGGGCTCACGATAACCGGTGATGAAAACAAGACCGTGAGCGGAAAAATCGGATCGGGCTCGACGCATATCCAGATCAGCACAAGCAACGGCGACCTGCACATCAAGAAGGGATCGGCGTTCCCGGCCGCGCCGCCTGCGCCACCCAAGGCGCCGAATGCGCCAGTCGCACCCAACGCTCCCCACTTGAAGAGCAACAAGACGCTGCCCCAGCAACCGGTTACGCAGTAGGGGCGAAAAAACACGGGCGGCAAGCAGGCGCGACAGGTTGATTCCTTTCGCGCCTGTTTTGTTTTTTGGAACAAGTAGCGTTATGCTCCTCGGCAGGGGCGCTTTCCCCCTTGGGGGTCAATCGGGCCATGGCACATGCGCCGGTAAAGGTGATCACCGTAGAGCGCGAGTACGGTTCGCGCGGTGGGGAGTTTGCGCGCCACCTCGCAAAACATCTCGGCTGGCGACTGCTGGATGCGGAGCTTGTGGCGAGCGCGGCGCGCATGGCGGGAGTGGATCCAAAGCTGGCAGCCAAGCTCGACGAGCGGCTGGACCCGTGGTACTACCGCTACGGCAAGATGTTCTGGAAGGATCCCGTGTACGCGCCCGCGACCACCGAGGATGAAAAGATCTTCGACTCCGAACACATGCTGGAGCTAATTAGGAAAGAGATTCTGAGTGCGGCTCATGAAGGCAACTGCGTGCTGGTGGGACGCGGCGCGGCGTGCGTGCTGGCCGGAAAACCGGGCTGCTTTCATATTTTTGTTTATGCCACGGCCAGCGCCAAGAAGGACTGGTTCACGCACGCGTTTCCGGAACAGGCTCAGGATGCGGAGCAAAAACTGGCGGCCTTCGACCGGAGACGCGCAGCAGTGATTCGCAGGTTCTACCAGCAGGAGTGGTGCTCGCGCGGGCTTTATCACATGCTCCTGAACTCCTGCATCGGGACCCAGGCGATGATCGACGCAGTGCAGTGCGCTGCGGGATTGTGCGCGACTGCGCCGGAATCGGTCGCAAGCTAACTTCCTAAAACTCTGATCGGAAGAGCTCCACTTAGACCGCAATGCGCGGTACGCGCGGCGCGATGCGCGTGAAGACTTCCCATGGAATGGTGCCCGCAGCATCGGCGTGATCGAAGGCCGAAATTGATTCGCTGCCCTGCACGCCGAGAAGGACGACTTCGTCGCCATGCTCCACGCCGGAAATTTCCGTTACGTCGAGAACAATCTGATCCATGCTGACGCGGCCTACAAGCGGCGCGCGCTGGCCGCGAACCAGAAACTCAAAATGATTGCCGAGAGAGCGGGCGAGGCCGTCGCCGTAACCGGCAGAGACGAGCGCGACACGCATGGGCTCGCTGGCAAGAAAGGTTGCGTTGTAACCGATAGTTGC
>CAZVYV010000391.1:0-3441 GCA_964630985.1 uncultured Occallatibacter sp. | reverse complement strand
TGTGCCACATTGCGTGCTGGGACGGCGCGCACCAGTGCATTCATCTGGATCGCGTGACGGGGCCGGTTGACGGGCACGTGGAGCTCCATAGGACCCCGGCAATGGAGCAGGCGGAAAGTTTGGCTGCGATTACGGAAACGCCTGTGACCCGCAAGGAGCGTGCGGCGGCGTTTGCGCGAGGACCGTACCCGACGCCGCTCGAGCGGATTCCGCGGGTGGACGAAACGGAATGCGTAGGCTGCAATCTATGCTCGCTGGTTTGCCCGGTTGATGGATGCATCACGATGGTGCAGGTGGACACGGGGCTGCAGCCGGAAACGTGGGACGAACGAACGCGCGGAGCCGCTTGCGGAACGGAGTAGCAAGTCAGCGATTGAAGAGCGAGGACGGAAGATCGTGTCAAAGACGTTAATTCAAAACGGAACGATTGTGAACGCGGATGCCAGCGTGAAGGCGGACTTGCTGATCGAAGGTACAACGATCAAGGAAGTGCGCGCGGGAATTCCAGCGAGCGCAGCGGAGAAAATAGTGGATGCCACTGGCTTGCTGGTGCTGCCGGGCGGGATCGATGCGCACACGCATCTCGATATGCCGTTTGGAGGGTCGAAGTCGGCGGACGATTTTGAGACGGGGACGAGGGCCGCCGCCATCGGCGGAACGACAACGATTGTGGACTTTGCGATCCAGGCGAAGGGAACGAAGATGCGAACGGCCTTGGATACGTGGTGGAAGAAGGCCGAGGGAAAGGCGTGCATCGACTACGGGCTGCACATGATCGTCACAGACCTTGGAGACGCGGGCCTGGAAGACATGGACGACATGGTGCGCGAGGGGGTGGCCAGTTTCAAGTTGTTCATGGCGTATCCCAACGTGCTGATGGTGGACGATGCAACGATCTTCAAGGCGCTGAAGCAGACGGCAAAGAACGGCGCGCTGATCTGCATGCACGCGGAGAACGGGTCGATAATCGATGTAATTGTGCAGCAGGCGCTCGCCGAGGGCAAGACTGCGCCGGTTTATCACGCATTGACGCGGCCAACGAAGGCCGAGGCCGAGGCGGTGCACCGCGCAATTGCGATGGCGGAGATTGCCGGAGTGCCGATTTATATCGTGCACCTTTCGAGCGAGGATGCGCTGAACCAGGTGCGAGAAGCGCGCGACCGCGGGCTGCCGGCGTTTGCCGAGACGTGCCCCCAGTATCTCCTGCTCTCGATCGAAGACAACATGGAAGGCAAGGGCTGGGATGGCGCGAAGTATGTGTTTACGCCACCGCTACGCGAAAAGAAAAATC
This sequence comes from uncultured Occallatibacter sp., assembly GCA_964630985.1. Taxonomy (GTDB): domain Bacteria; phylum Acidobacteriota; class Terriglobia; order Terriglobales; family Acidobacteriaceae; genus Telmatobacter. Next base: position 2,150 of record CAZVYV010000391.1, on the reverse strand, counting down.
AGCCAAAGCTATGGGAAGGATTGAGGAAAGACAATCTACAGGTGGTGTCGACGGATCATTGCCCGTTTTGCTTCGAAGACCAGAAGGCTCTGGGCAAGGACGATTTCACGAAGATTCCCAACGGCGGCCCGGGCATCGAGAACCGGTTGCAATTGCTGCATCATCACGGTGTGGGGCAAGGAAACTTCTCCATCAACAGATTCGTCGAGCTGGTTTCGACGGCGCCGGCGCGGATTTTCGGGATGTATCCGAAGAAGGGAGTGCTGGCCGCTGGAAGCGACGCGGATCTGGTGCTATGGGACCCGGCGGAGGACTATACCATCAGCGCAAAGACGCACCACATGCGCGTGGATTATTCGATGTTCGAGGGGTTCAAGGTCCGAGGGAACGCGCGCGACGTGTACTCGCGCGGCGAACTGATTGTGAGTGGCGGAAAGTTTATCGGGAAACCGGGGCGCGGGAAATACCTGCGGCGCGAGGCGCGCGGTGGGGCGTGGAAATAGCCGCCCGAAGGCGGCCAGCTTTTAGCTATTAGCTCTTGGCTTTCAGCTCCGTCGTGCAGTAAAAGGTTCGTGCGATTCCAGATATCAAGCGCGGGACCTGGGGCACTCAACTGTCATACCTTATATAGATACTTTCCGGACTTCGCGGAGGAGGCCCGTGAGCAGCGTCGATCCATCTTTATCGAATAGCGACCTGACGCCGACCACACCGGAACAACGGAAGTGGGGCTTCTATAACTACACGGCGTTGTGGTTTTCGATGTGCATGGAGATCACGACGTACCGGCTGGCGTCGGGGCTGATCGCCAAGGGGATGGATTGGAAGCAGGCGATCGGGACGGTGCTGCTGGGGAATCTGATCGTGCTGGTTCCCATGCTGTTGAACGCGCACGCGGGCGCGAAGTACGGGATCCCGTTTCCGGTGTTTCTGCGCGCCTCATTTGGAGTGCGCGGAGCGAACCTGGCGGCACTGCTGCGTGCGGTCGTGGCGTGCGGTTGGTTCGGAATTCAAGCGTGGATCGGCGGCAGCGCTATTGATGCAATGCTGATCGTGATCTGGCCAAGCGCGGCAGGTAATGCGGGCATTCTGTGGGCGTGCTTTCTCGGCTTTTGGCTGCTGAATATGGTGGTGGTGTGGCGAGGCGTGGACTCGATCCGGCACCTGCAGGCATTTGGCGCGCCGTTCATGTTTGTGATGGCGGTGGCTCTGCTGGTGTGGGTGCACGGAAAAGCAGGGAGCTTCGGTGCGATGCTGTCAACGCCAAGCACGTTCCACTCGCGGGGCGAATTCCTGGCTGTGTTTTTTCCGTCGCTGACGGCGATGGTGGGCTATTGGGCGACGCTGGCGCTGAATATTCCCGACTTCACCCGCTATTCCAAATCGCAAAGTGCGCAGTCGTGGGGGCAGGCGTTCGGGCTGCCGGTGGCGATGGTGCTGTACACGTTTCTAGGGATCGCGGTGACGTCGGCTTCAGTTGTGCTGTTTGGCAAGCCGATCTGGGACCCGGTGCAGCTGATCGGAATGTTTCATCAGCCGGTGGTTGCGTTCATAGCGCTGATTGCGGTTCTGATCGCGACATTGAACGTGAATATCGGAGCCAACGTGGTTTCGCCGTCAAATGATTTTTCAAATCTTTATCCGCGCCTGATTAGCTTCAGGACGGGTGGATTGATCACCGGATTTCTTGGACTGGCGATGTGTCCATGGAAACTTCTCGCGACACCGGACGCGTACATCTTCGGCTGGCTCGTGGGTTACTCGGGACTTCTGGGGCCGGTGGCCGGGATCATGGTGTGCGATTACTTTTTCATCCGTGGGACGGAGCTGGATGTGAACTCGCTCTACCATAGCGAGGGCGTGTACCACTACACCAAGGGGGTGAATCCGAGGGCGGTGATTGCGCTGGCTCTCGGAGTGGGAATCGCGCTCATCGGCGTTTTCGTGAAGCCGCTACATTTCCTCTACGATTACGCCTGGTTCGTGGGATTTTTCACGGCGGGCGCGTCCTACGTGGCGATGATGAAGCTGGCGGCGCCGGCGGGAGTCGGGGAGAGCGCGGAAGAAGTGGCTTAGAGGCTGTTCACGGTTCGTCGTTCGGAGTTCGAAGTCGCAGCGTTTGTGCCATCCCAGGTCCGAAAATCCGGACC
>CAZVYV010000390.1:0-3462 GCA_964630985.1 uncultured Occallatibacter sp. | reverse complement strand
GACACGTAGTAGGTGGTCGCCCATGCGGGGATGCTGAGAGCCAGTAGTAGCGCGAGTCTGAGGAGCAGTCGCATTAGAAGGTCTGGCTGAGTTGCAGGTATGGGTACACAATCATGTTATTCGCAGGAGGCGTGCCTGTGCCAGCAGTTCCGATTTTTACGATCAACTTCTCCCCGGCCGCCAGAGATGAGTTCACGGCAAATGTGAGTAACACTTGCTGGTAGGCCGTGGACGTTGTGGTGTACGGCAGCGCGCTGGACGATGTGAGTGTTCCCACCTGCAAGTTTCCGCTTGTCGCCGCCACCGCAACATCCGAACTCTGGAAATTGGCCGTGTGGCCAGCCGTCGCATCGTTGGAGGCGACATAGACAAGCACTTGAGCGGCAGAGCCCGCTGCGTACGTGTTGGGAATCATCACATCGCAATAAATGGCGCTCACATGGCTCGGCTCGTATTCCCATGCGGTCGCGAACCAGTTAGTGAACGTGATCGGCGTAGTCAAAGACACAAACCCAGACGTGTCAGCCGTGCAATGCTCGAAGGAAAGCACCGTCGTCAATGGAGGCACGTAAGTTTGATTGCCCGATTCCCCAAGCCATTCGGTTCCGATAGGGTTCGTCCTGATCTTCAATGACTGCTGCGGCCAAATCTTGACCACGGCTGTCGACCCCATGTAAGTAGTGCCAGTCGCCCCGGGACAAGTAATGGCCCCGTATGGGCTCGCTTGCCCAGGGGGGACCAAGGCAAGGAAGTTATTTCCCGATCCGGGGACATAGCCCAAGGTAACCGAGAAGCCAGGAGGGAAACCGGGATCGGGCAGTGCGGGAAGACACACAGTAGTGCCATTAGGAGCGCTAAACCCCTGATAGCCCTTATCGTCGCTGCTTTGGCAGACATTGGCCTGCGTGGATACACTCACTGCCGTGGTGCATGCCACTTCGCTATTGGTCTGGGTTGGCTGCGGCTGGTAGTACTGAGATGAATTATTTCCATTCCCGACCAGAGGGCCATCTGACAAGTGAAGCACCCCATAGCCGGGATTCCCGTAGATGATGTCCCAAAACGATCCATCGTAGAAATATCGTGCTGTGCCCGCAATCGTGGTAAGGGGCATAATCTGCTGAGGCGGCACACGCATCTGCTGCAGAACGACATCAGTCACGACGCTGGCTCCTGTTTGCTCCAACACACCGAGCCCCGTGCTGGTTGACAGGATGGACGAAAGTGCCGCGATGCACGAACCACCAGAACCGCCCACGCAATCCGTGGTGTTAATCGAACCGGATTCATTGGCGCCGGTCTGTGTCCAGGTCAGCGTGCACACATCGGTTGTGTCGTTGCAAGAAACTCCCGTAAGCGCGGTAGTCGCAAACGTACCATTAAAGCTGGTAGTGCCCCCGGTGACTCCATAGACAGTAACCAACGCCCCTGGAATGATGCTCAGATTGCCGGGGTTGTTCGTCAGCAAGTTCGGCGTCGTTGTCGCCGTGACTAGGTTTCCGCTGCGCGAGATCGTGGCCAGATTGGTAGTCCACCCCGAATAGCGAAAGGTTGGATCAAGGTGCGTCGTCGTGAAGGCCGTCGCGTCGATTGCGAGGTCGATGCCGTTTGTACCATCGCCAGTCTGACTGATGTCAGAAGTGTTTTGCGCGTTCTTTCCGATCCATATACCGGTTCCAGAGGCCGTGACCTGCTCACCGACGAAGGTGTTGTTGTTTGTAAGGGTCGGGCTATCGCCAGCCACGATCACGCCGAATGATCCAGCCGGTCGATAAAGGATCGTTTGCTCGCTGGCCTTGTCGCCCTGGAACTTCATCCCACCAGCATTGAACATTGCGCGGCCCACTTGACAATTCTGGCTCGCGCTCGTGATTGCGTATTCACCCGTTCCGCCCTGTCCGGTGATGCTCCACGCAACCCCGGTCTGAGTGCCGGCGGTTGCAGTCAGCGTTGCCGTGCTGGCGCCGGTCACCGTGAGGATAGTGTAAGTAACTCCGTTGATTACAATCGGCGCATTCACGTAATCCTGAGTCAGAGAACCAAACCCGCTGGTGAACGAAGCGATTGTAATCGCTGTCCCAACGGTGTTTACTGTGCCCGCGCCAGAGACTTGCCGTGTATAGCCAATGTCAAGGTCGTAGGAGTTAGGAATTACGTCAGTCGAGGTCGAGTTCTGGCAGTTCCCCTCGCCGCCGAAGATCGTAAGCGAGGCCGTACGGTGGACGGTCTGCAGGCGTGTCTTTGTGTGCCATGTGTAGATGTTGGTCAGATTCTGGTACTGATCGACTCCGACTCCGCCATCGGCCGTGATGCAGACCCCAACGTAGAAATTATTGCAGACGAGGTTGGTAAAAGCACCGTCCGTCATCCCCGCCACGTAGATCGCGCCTTGGCCCGTGCTCGACTCGTCCGTAAATCCGAGTTGGTCGATCTGTAAACCGTAGGCGTTTCCTGCCGTGGGAACCCCAGCGCTAAATGCGTAATAACCAGTGCCGTTGGTTTCGATGGTTGACGTCGAGCCGCTTCGACCGGCCGTGCCGTCTCCGACAAGACGAACCCCGTGGTAGGTACTCCCTGCGCCATTCGTCAGGCCGGGAGTCGATACATAATAGTTGCCAGCCGGAAAGAAGACGATGCAGCCTTTATAGGTTCCCACCTGCGGACAAGAGTTGATAACGGTTTGGATTACCGTCCGATCATCAGTTGGATATCCCGCGGCAGTGGCTCCCAAAGCCTTGACGTTGAGCACCGGCATTCCATTGCTTACGCAAGGAAACTCAGAACCAGCGTTGACGTCACAGTTCCATCCGGTAGAGGTCGCGTAGAAATAATTCTCGCCGGCGGTTGGTGTCCCAGCTACTGCATTCTGAAAGAACGCAATGCAATCCTGCGCGTTCCCGCAAGCCGCTGGAGTCGTTGGCCCAATGCCGATCCCACCAGAAACTGTCAGCGTCACTGGATTGCAGACCAAAGAATTTGTAGGCGAGCCGGTCCACAGGCACGGCATGCCGCCAAACGATGTCCCTGAAATGTTGTACTGGAGTTGGCCGTTCAATCCGCCTGGCGGGGTTCCAGCACTGCCACCGCCACCCGGGATGAAGATGTACGGGATGTCGTATGGCGTCAAACCTATGCCCTGAATCTGGGCATGGTACTGAGTCGCCGGAATCCCAACGGTCGACGACGCGGCGAAAAAGGCGAAGTTCCCGTTCGCGTCTGTCGAGAACGGCTGCGCGATTGGAATCGTCAGCGCTGGATCCTGATACACCGTGGCGAGTGGCGTGCACCCGCCCCCGGGGAGATCGGTTGCCGGTTCCGTGCAAACCGTCACCTGGGCATTCGGGAATCCGCCCGTGGAGAAGACTGTGTTGGGGTAGCGGACACCCTGAGCATGAAGACGTAGTCCAAGTATTGGACTCAGAATCACGGCTACGAGCGCGAGTTTGGCGAGATGTTTCACGG
>CAZVYV010000389.1:0-3463 GCA_964630985.1 uncultured Occallatibacter sp. | reverse complement strand
TCAGGGTTGCCGAACATGACGCCGATTTTTTCGCGGATCTGGTTAATAAAGATGAGAGCGGTGCGGGATTTTGAAACCGTGCCGGTGAGTTTGCGCAACGCCTGCGACATGAGCCGCGCCTGCAAGCCCATGTGCGAGTCACCCATCTCGCCGTCAAGCTCGGCCTTGGGAACGAGCGCGGCCACCGAATCGACGACCAGTACATCGATGGCGCCCGAGCGAACCAACGCTTCAGTAATTTCAAGCGCTTGCTCACCGCTGTCGGGTTGGGAGACGAGCAGGTTGTCAATGTCGACGCCGAGCTTCCTCGCATAGGCGGGGTCGAGCGCGTGTTCGGCATCGACAAAAGCCGCCAAGCCGCCGGCGCGCTGGGCCTCGGCAATGATCTGCAGGGTGATGGTGGTTTTGCCCGAAGACTCCGGTCCGAAGACCTCAGTAACCCGCCCGCGCGGAACGCCGCCCACCCCCAGTGCTGCGTCGAAGCTGATCGAGCCGGTGGAAATGACGGCAATCGGCAGCAGCGCCTCACGGGACCCGAGGCGAACAATCGACCCCTTCCCGAACTGTTTTTCAATCTGTGCAAGGGCAAGTTCTACCGCTTTGGCGCGGTCGTCGACGATGGCCATTGGGAGGGCTCCTCAAGAAAAGTGCTCGCCCGCCAGGTCTCATGCTGTCTTGGTGTGCTTTTCAGGCAGGAAACGGCGAGGGGCTTCATTGGATTTCGAATGGATTGTAGCAGGATGGGACATTGAAGAAAAGGAGAAAATGGCGAATAAAGAGAGAAAGTAGGGCCTGTCCGGCAACGCCTGTGCCGGAGCGCACAAACATTGGTGGGAAGTCGCATCAATTTTGCAGTGTCGTATTAAATTACTAGACGAGCATCAGTTAGTAAGAAAGACATCAATTTACAATTCTTGCATTAAATTGAAAATTAATGCACGATGGTTGATATGAGAACCACGATCACACTCGATGATGAGACGCACGAGTTTGCGGCGTATTACGCACGGTCGCGGGGGATCACGCTCAGTGCCGCTATCGACGAACTGATCCGCAAAGCCCAGGAAGGGCCGAAGCCAGAGCCTGAGATCGAGATTGGGCCGAACGGATTCCCGATGCTTCCTCGAACGGGGAGAACGATCACCCCTGAAATGGTGAAGGAGCTTTCTGAGGATGAATTTGCGTAAGCAGTACCTGCTCGACATAAACGTCCTCATCGCGCTGACCGACGACGAACACACACACTGCCGGATGGCGCATCGATGGCTGGATTCTCTTGGCAATGATCAATGGGTAATCTGCCCGCTGACGGAAGCCGGTTATATACGATTTGTGGCCAACCCAGCGACAAGATTTCCTGAAGGAAGCATCAAGCACGCGATTAAAGTGCTCGCCAAGTTAGCAAATGTGACCGGTTATTGCTTTTGGCCGATGACGGACAGCTGGGCGCCACTCACAGCTCCGTTCGCGTCGCGCATTTTTGGCCACCAACAAGTGACCGACGCCTACCTGCTCGGCCTGGCGATCAAAGAAGACGGCATACTCGTGACCTTCGACCGCGGAATCAAGTACATGGCCGGGCCGGAGTTCAGCCGGAATCTGCTGGTTCTTGAATAGGGCTGATCCGGCGGCTCAAACCTTGGAGCTCAGGTTTCGAGCTCCCGGGTGTTCCAGGAAATGCGCTCAAATCCCGAACACTTCTGACAATGCAAGAGAATATTGTCGTCTTTATATTGACTTCACACATTCTTTATGTTTCGCTCATGTCAGCGGATCTTTCGACGACCGCAGCCCGAATTCAGGTCGCTTGCAAGTAGTAGCGAGGGCATCGAAGGAAAGCAGGCGAACCATGAACAACTTTGATCGGTTCCTCGAGTACCTTGTGGTAGCCGTTTTCGTGTGCGTCGGATTGGCGCGGGTCATGCGCTATCGGCGCAGGCCAAAGCCGCTTGGAGCACAGTCGGCCGGTCTCCCGTTCGGGCTGCCGTACTGGGCGCTGCTCGTTGTTGGGGTTTTTCAGATTGCGGCTGCGCTCGCCCTGGTCACGCCAGGTGCTTCTTTTGCTGCCGTGGCGCCATGGGCGGCTGCGGGACTCGCGCTCGTGACGCTGTATGGAGCGCTCTATCACATGCGGCGCCATGAGACATTCGTGCCGAATGTGACGCTGTTTCTTCTCGTTCTTCTGGTGGCCGTCGGCCGCTGGATGTAGCTGAAGCTCCTCGCCCCTCGCTGGACTGACTCAAACGGCCATCCTCAAACCGTGTATGCGCCTACACGTGTCTCTTTGCCGGTGAGCGCATCGCACTCGCGATCCAGCACCTCGTATTCGCGGTCGTGATCCTTGCGGAAGGCACGAAATGCCTGTTCGCTGCTCCAGCGATCGATGGTCAGGTAGTTCCCCGGAACATAGGCGTCGCGGAGCAATTCGGTCCCCAGATACTCAGGCGAGGTGCGAAACAGTTGCGCCCAAGCTCCGTCAGTTCCATAAGCAGCCTCAAAGCCGGCCACCTTGTCCTCAGCAATCTCAAACTGCCAGACCACAACAAACATGGGAACCTCAATCGTGTCTTAATGGTAGCGCAGACGGTCATTCTGGAAGACATGGCCGCCGGGCTCCATTCCCAGTCGGCAGCAGGTTATTCTCATATAGTGATACGCCGTCTCTTTATCGGGCGCATACTGAATATGGTCTGATCTATGAAGGAGTAACCTTCCCCTAAGGCCTCCTTTTTGCCGCTCCGGCCGTTCGACTTGCTCGACAACTGATCAGGGTTTTTGACGAGGCTTCCTGACGCATGGTCTATGACACGCGCGCCGCATTGGATGCGGCGATGATACAGGCCACAGACGCGGCAGGCTCGCGCTCCGCGCATTTCAGCGCCGGCAACGCAAACTGAAAAGATTGAACGGAAAAGCTTGAACCAGGATTCAAAACCAGGATTCAATGTGAGGGAACTATGAAAGCTCGCTATCCAGGCATCCGCGTTACCGCCAACGGGAATCAACTCGTCAGCTACCACACAGAGACGCGCATCGCCGACGCCGGCGTGTTCTATCCCATCACGCCATCGACTGAGGGCGGCGAGCTTTTCCAGCAGGCCTATGCAGAAGGCAAGCTGAATGTATTTGGCAGCAACACCATCGCGATTGAAACCGAAGGCGAGCACGCTGCCCAGGGCGGAGCGATTGCACATTCGGTCTGCGGCAAGCGCGTGGTCAATTTCACTTCCGGCCAGGGAGTGGTCTACGGCGTCGAGCAGTACTATCACGCGCCGGGCAAGGCCTCGACAATGGTGCTGGAAGTTGGCGCGCGCGCGCTGACCAAGCACGCGCTGAATGTTCATTGCGGCCACGACGACATTTATGGAGCGCTTGACACGGGCTGGATCATGCTCTTCGGCAAAGATGCGCAGCAGGCCGCCGACCAGGCGCTGATTCTGCGCCGTGTGACCGAGCTTTCGCT
>CAZVYV010000388.1:0-3488 GCA_964630985.1 uncultured Occallatibacter sp. | reverse complement strand
TCGATGGAGCAGACGGCAGTGACCGGCACGCAGCTTTCGACAGCCTCAACCACGCGATGGTGGTACTCGGTGTAGATTTCGTGGCGCCCCTCGACGAGAACAATCTCCGGGCACATGCGCTTTGCGTCGGCGACAATCGTACCGGTGCGCACGCCGAAGGCTTTGGCTTCATAGCTGGCTGCGATGCAGACTGTCGTGTCGGCCATCATGGGCACCACGCCGACAGGACGGCCGCGCAGCTCGGGCCGGACCTGTTGTTCCACCGACGCAAAGTAGGAGTTCAGGTCGACAAAAAGCCAATTGAGCAGAGCCTCCTGGGCTGAACCTCCAGCCGGGGCCTCCTCTGGATCTTGCGGAGCAGCTTTATCCGTAAATCGCAGGTTTGCAAGCTCCTCCGGCCACTCTTCGGAGGGTTGCGAGACGATCGGGTTGGGCTGAGCCGCCATCTTCGCGTCCAATCAGTTTCGCCTTTTCTTTGCTATTTTGCAACCTATTTCTTCGCATAAACACGCCGATAAATAACCCGAAAGCGCTAGTTACTGACGCGAAAGGGTGTAATAGCGTCTAAATTAGAAGATGGGTAGCATTTTTCTAAGATCCCCAATCTTCCCGGATGGCCGGATCATGACCCGGAATGGTGAACGAAGATGCAAACCCTGGCTCACTGGATCGCGGTGAATGGAAGCGTACTCGCCGTGCTGGTCACGTTGGGGGTAGCTGTTTTGCTGGTCGCTTGCCTCGAGTGCACGCACTGTCCGAAGAGCAAGAAAGACGATCTTTTTCATCGCCACGAAGTCTAAATAAGAATTAGTTCCCGCCTGCGGCCGGAGCTTCCGGCTTCAACCAGGTCTCAAACTGCGCCAAAATCCGGCTATATAGCTCTGTCTCCGCCTCGGGTCCCGCAAGCGAGTGTGTCTTGCGCGGGAAAACCTGCAAATCGTAAGGAATTCCGGCGTCAATAAGCTTCTGAACAAACTGCACCGTGTTTTCGAAGTGCACATTGTCGTCGCCGGTTCCGTGAGCCAGCAATAAACGGCCTTTCAAATTTGCGGCGGAATTAACTACAGAAAAATCACGATAGCCATCGGAGTCTTCCGCAGGCAGGCCGAGATAGCGCTCGGTGTAAATCGAGTCGTAGTCGCGCCAGTCGGTGACGGGAGCGACGGCCACGCCGGCGCGGAAGCGCGGCGAATGTGTCATGGCATACAACGTGAACGTGCCGCCCCAGCTCCAGCCCCACCAACCCAGGCGCTGAGGATCGAGCTGCGGATACGCCTTCAGCGCCGCGTCGATCACGGTCAACTGATCTTCAAGCTGCACCGGGCCAAAGTTGCGATACGCCGCCTGCGCAAAGGCGCGCCCTCGGCTGCCCATGCCGCGATTGTCGGCGTGCAGCACAGCAAATCCATGCTGCGCGAGCAACTCATCGAAAAATAGATGGCCGCCCCATTGGTTCATCACCGTTTGGTCGTGGGGCCCTCCATATGGATTCACGATCAACGGCGTGCCGGCTGGATTGGCGTTGCCCAGCGGCAGCAGCAGCGTGGCATAGAGGGTGGTTCCGTCGTGCGCATCGACTTGAAATTGCACCGGCGCCTGCAAATGGTAGGAATCCAGCGCGTGCGTCTCCCAAAAAACGCGGCATGAGCCACTGGACGCCGACGCAACGGGCGTTCGGCAGACGCGCATCTCCGGCGGAGTCATGCTGGTCGAGAATTTGTCAGTAAAAACGCTGCCATCGGGAGAAAAAGTGGCCTGGTGAAATCCCGCGCCCGCGCTCAGCTGCTTACGCTCGCCGGCGAAATTCACCTGCCAGATCTGCTGCTCCAGCGGATTGCCCTCATTGGATGCGTACTCCACTACTTTGCGCGCAGTGTCCACGTTATACACGTCGCTGACATCGAAATCGCCGATTGTCAGCTGGCGATCCAGCTTCGCATCGGCCACGAGCGGCTTCGATTTGTCATAGCGGTAGAGATAAATATGATTGTGACCGTCGCTCCAACTGGTGAACACAATGGCGCCGTCACTCACCGTCATATCGTAACTTTCATCGAGAAACTTTTCGTCGCTGACTTCGAGCATCAGACGCGCCTCACCGTAATCAGTGTCGGCAAAGAAAACCGCCAGGTGCTTGTGATCGCGAGTCAATGCTTCGGACCAAATGGTTTTATTGTCGACCCAGCCAAAGCGTGGCGCGTAATCGTCGCCCTCGTGAAATGGGATTTTGATCCATAAAGGCTTCCCGCCATGCGCCGGCACCACGGCCAAGTGCACATCCGGATTGGGGTCGCCCGGCTGCGGATAGCGCTGCCAATCCACCGTGGCGTGATTCGGAATCCAGTCAGCGAGCGGGTACTTCGGCACCTGCGTCTCATTCATTTGCAAATACGCAATCTTCTTTGAATCCGGGGACCAGAAGTAGTTGCTGCGCACGTCGAGCTCTTCTTCGTACACCCAATCCACTTCACCGTTGTGAAGCACCTGACCGTCGGCGGCGGAAGGATTGGGCGCGGGTGCGAGAGGGATAGTGGGCGTGCCGGGCTCGCGGAGCGAGATGACAGCCAGACTGTGATCCTTGATAAAGGAGATGGACAAACCATCGGGAGAGAACTTGGGGTCGTCGCCCGAGAGAAGGCCCGAAAAGCCGATTTCGACTCCAACGCCGTTGCGCAGATCGTAGAGCCACAATCGGCCGTTCGAATCGAAAAGAATGTGCGTGGAGTCGGGCGCCCAAATATAGCTGGCCAGGTTGTAGCGCTGACGATGGTCGCGGTCTCGCTCGGAGTCGCTGCCGGCGTTGAGGTTTTCCATCTTCGCCGCGCTCACCAGCACATGGGTCTTGCCTGTCGCGGGATCCACATCCATCAACTCGCCGCCATCGAGGTACGTCAGATGCTTTCCGTCTGGCGACCAGGTTAGCTGATCGGGTGGCTCGCCAATCAGCGGCCCATGGGCAAAGATGGCATCGACGGTGAGTGGTTTCTCTGGCGCTTGCCCATTGGCGGGACGTGCGGTCACCGCAAACGCTGCGACAGCCGAAAACAGGATGGCGGCTTTTCGCATCAATGGCCTCTCCTAAATACGAATTTTGGAGTGGAAATCCGGCCCGGAACGCGGGACCCGAAACATGAGATCTCGACCGCAGAGAACGGAAGTAGGCCGGTCGATCCGGAAAACTCAGTGTAAATCACTGCGAATGGCAGCCAATTGGCCCGAGACTGCGCCGTTTGGTTCCGCAAGTGCCGACAGCGCATGTTACGGGACGCGGTTCTACAATTGACCTACTCTGGAACCGCAGACGCTCAGCGGCCTTTCCCAAAGGAAGAGCCGCATTGAACGAAACTCTCAAGGGCAAGTGAATTGGAGAAACGCCAGCATGCACTGGGCCACTCCTGAAGAACGGCGCGCACTTGGCCAGGCGCGGCGCAAACAAGTGGGCCGGCATCAGCACGAAGCGCTGCATCCAAAGGCGCGGCCAGTCTCGG
>CAZVYV010000387.1:0-3510 GCA_964630985.1 uncultured Occallatibacter sp. | reverse complement strand
GCATTGCGCGCTTCCAAAAACTCCAAAGGCAACTTGGCATCCAGAACTACCGGATCGAATTTGTATCCGGTTGGAATATAGCCACCGCGCTCCATGAGTTCATATTTCGCGTGGACCGCTTCGGATGTTCCCTCGGTATCGGCGCTGACAACGTTCTCGAGTACGACGACATTGCTGGGCTGGCGGACGGCAAAATACGGCTCGGCCGTGACGATGAGCGCGAATGCCTGGAGATTGGTAGTAGCGGTCAGCTTGCTGCGATCGTCGCCACCGATCAAAAGTTCTCCAAGGTTGACTGCGTGCCCGTCCGGTGAGATTGCCCACATGACATAGGTCAAATACTCGGTGCCAAAGGTCGTGGGACTTGAGAGATTTCCAAAGGTCGCTTCGACTTCCAAGGTACCGCGCTTGCTGCGCACTTTGACTTTTCCGTCGGCCGAAGGCAACAGACTCGTCCCGGCCAGATCCACGTCGGTCGCTCCGCCGCGATGTTGATAATCAATCGCGTCGACAGTGCGACTTGTCTCGTCCACGGAGTAGGCCGGCATTCCGCCAACAGGCGCGGTGGCGATTGAATTCTGCGGGGTGGCCTGAGCAAAGGCGCTCAAACTGAGTACACTTCCGATCACGAAACATAGCGTGTGCTTCACGAGGTCTCCTGCAGCCCAAAGGCTGCCGCATTGCATTGTTGTTTAAAGTTGGTGGGCGAAGCCGAACCTGCTTGACTGCGGCGATCAGTCAACGCCCGACGCGGAATTGATGGAGGTGACCGAACACTCCATAGAGATTTGCGATCCATAAGACCAAAACAATAACAACCAGGCCGTTCAGGATCGATTTGACTTGACTCTGCATGGGGATGAACCTGTTGACCAGCCACAACAGGAGGCCTGCTGCAACGAGCGTGATGAGGACCGTGGTAAGTGGCATTTTGTGTTCTCCAGTCGATTCTTAGGTGCGGTGCAGCAAGCATCTTCGGGAAGTTCGGAGCAACCGACTCATTTTGCGTACGCGCTTGGATTGGGGAGAACGGTCACTCGACTTCAGGCTTATTCTTCCAAGTCATCGAAACAATAGCTGAGCTATACTGCTCATCCGATCGAATCAAGGGGAAAACAGAGGGCCGTGCACTCCGGAGGCCTTCTATTTCTAATTGAAGATGAAGTATCGTTTGTGGAGGAGAGGAACTCATGCGCGCTGCAGAACTGATTGCTCCACTGAAATTTCGGTTGACGGAGATGGAGATCGACGATCCCGGGCCGGGCGAGGTGCAGGTCAGGGTCGAGGCCGTGGGCGTTTGCGGGAGCGACATGCATGCCTATACCGAGGGCGCGGTTGGCGGCAGAGCCAATGTGTACCCGATGCTGCTGGGGCACGAGCCGGCGGGGCGGATTGTGAAGGCGGGCGCCGGCGTAACCAGGCTAGCCGCGGGCGACCGCGGGGCGCTTGAGCCCGCGCTCTATTGCTACCACTGCGAGTTCTGCCTGAGCGGCCACCACAACGTGTGCGCGAACATTCGCTTCCTGAGCACGCCAGGTCATCCGGGGTTTTTTCGCGAGCTGGTGAATCTTCCAGCGGCCAACTTTCTGCCGATCCCCGGGGATATGTCCTACAGCGAAGCAGCGCTGGCCGAGCCTCTTGCAATTGCACTTCATTCCCTGCGCCTGGCGTCGATTGGCCCGGGCGAATCGGTTGCGGTGATTGGCGCGGGACCGATCGGGCTGTTGACGATTGCAGCGCTCAAAGCCAAGCAGGCAGGGCGCATCTGGGCTGTGGAACGGCTGGCGCACCGCCGCGAGCTGGCCCGCGCAATTGGCGCTGACGTGGTGCTCGAGCCCGGTGAAGCTGTGGAGGAGATTCTCCGCGCGACTGGACAGCGCGGTGTGGATTGCGCGATTGACTGTGCGGCTGGAGAAGAAACCACCAGCCAGGCCGCTCAAATTACGCGCAACGCAGGCCGCGTGGTGCTGACCGGAATTCATACGAAGGCATTCGTGCAAGTGGATGCGTCGGCCATGAGGTGCAAGGAGCTGACGCTCTATAACGTGCGGCGATCGAACCATGAGACGGAAGAGGCGCTGGAGTTGCTGGGTGCGCACGCCGCATGGTTTGCGCCGCTGCTTACCCACACGCGAGAAATCGATCGCATCGATGAAGCGTTCCAGATCGCCAGCCAGTATCAAGACGGCGTGGGGAAGATGATGGTCAGGCCGTAGGGACGCATGTATATCTACAAACGATGTTGCGGGGTTTACCAAAGTGTGGCGGAGCGCACACTTCCCCGTTGACACTCGTGAAATGGAAGTTTATTGTCCCTCCTACCCTGGCATGTCTTCTCCAGGCCCCCCGCCAGGGAATGTCATGGAGGCAAGCCGATGACCTTCCCCTCTTCCAAAGCCTTTTGGACCTTTTCCATCGCGCTCCTATTCATCGCGTTTTCACATTCCAACTCTGGTTTCGCGCAAAGCGGGGCGCCTCAGATGAGAGCGATGAACCAGCAGTCCTATGCAAACTCTGTGATTCTGCAGGGCGGCACACACGCGCAGACGATGCAGCGGCTGCATGTGGTGCGCCAGTACGCGCTCCAGGATCTGCGCTCGAATCCGCGTGTGACGCTGGGCGAGGAGCAGCTTGACTTTACGCCGCTCCTGAACAATGCCAAGGCCCTGCCGAATGTCGCGATGAGGTTGCAGGCCCTGCCGCAACACGTGCAGGTGCAGGTGAACACTTCTGATGTAACCGAGGTAGACCAGGGCCTGGTGATTCATCATCTGCTCACCTATCAGATCCTTCCCGGCAAGTGCGCTGATCCCAGCGCAATGGCGCAGCTCGCTGCAGCCGGCGTTTCATGTTTTTCGCGCAGCACCACAGCGCAGCGCGTGGCGGAGTTCAGTGCGCCAGGAAGCCCACGCTACGTTGCCGACCCGGGAAGGCGGCAAGCGGCAGTCGCGGAGTTCCAGCAAAAGAGCGCGGCGGCGGATGCGGATGCGAGCCAGCATATTGCAGCGCTGCGCAAGCAGCTTGCCGATCCGACGCAGCGCGCGGCCATCGTCGCTAAGGTAGGCGCGGCCGAAGCGGCGCGCATGAGCTCGCTCAGCGACGACAATCTGAAAGATGAGTTGATCAATATGGCGGCGCAGACCGTTGAAGAGACAATGTTCGTGCCGAGGCTCGAGTCGTCAATCTACGCGCACCCAAAGGAGAACCTAACGACAACCGCCAGTCCCGCGGAGGCAGCGGCCGCGCAGCAACTGATGCGCAATGGAGTCTCAGGAGGCTCCAGCCCGGCCGGGTTCCCCAAGCTTCTGAAAATTGTTCCGAGTTCGGAGCTTCATCTGAACGGTTCCGGCCCGCCGCGGGGAGATCAAACGGCCGATCTCAACATGGGTCCGTACTACTTTCTCACCGGGTTCACCATCGGCCACGACTACGAATGGCAATGGGGCGTTTCGGTTTCCATCAACTGGTGCGTCGTCGGCTGCACGTCGACCTACGGCATCCAGCTCAATG
>CAZVYV010000386.1:0-3512 GCA_964630985.1 uncultured Occallatibacter sp. | reverse complement strand
GCCCGTCACTCCGCCGGCGCCAGGGCTGGCGGTCCAATTGAAGGTGGTCGAAGCTGCGGTCAGCGTGCTGGTGTTTGACGGGATGGTGATGGCGGCCGCGGAGTAGGTGTCTTCGGTGTAGGTGTAGCTGCTAGAGACACTCGGCGTGCCGTTGATGACCGTCCAGAGCTCGACGTAGATTGTGTCCCCGCTGGTGGGCAGAGTTACCGTCGCAGTAGTGCCGGAAACTCCGATGTTGGCCAGATCTGAAGCGCCGGGCGATGTGCCAATCCACAGGTAATATCCGGTGACGCCCCCGGAGCCAGGACTGGCGGTCCAATTGAAGGTGGTCGAAGCTGAGGTCAGCGTGCTGTCGTTTGACGGGATGGTGATGGTTGCGGCGGTTGCACCTGTGCCGCTGATTGAGAGTTGCTGGGTTGCGGAAGCAGCGTTGAGGGTATTGTCAGTCAGCAAGAGAGTGTCGGTCAGAGCACCGGAGGCTGTGGGAGCGAAATCAACAGCGACTATGCAACTTGCGCCCTCAGCAAGTGTGAAGGCGGTCGAGGAACCTGAGGTGGTCTGGGTGCAAGTGGAGGAGGCGTCCCACGTGAAATTCGTCGCTTCTAAAAGGCCGGGATTGTCGCCTGACGCAGGCAAGTTAAAGGTCAGCGTCGCGTTGCCGTTATTCGCGACTGTTGCAGTTTGAGGGCCATCGGTGGTGTCGGATGTGCCCTGCTCGGTGACTGTCTGGAAAGTGATCGGCGGCGGCGTGGCTAGCGGCATCTCCTTCATTTCATTATTGCCGTAATCCGCGACGAAGACGTCGCCGCTGGGGTCCAGGGCAACGCCAGTGGGAGTGACGAATCCCCAACCAAGAGTCACTACGGCCGAGCTGGAGGAGACCTGGCCGCCGACCGCAACGATTTCTTTCACCGCGTTATTGCCGTAATCGGCGACGAAGACGTCGCCCGCTGCGTCTACGGTCACGCCGAAGGGCTGGGTGAATCCACTGCCTACAGTAATGACGGTCGAGCTGGACGAGACCTGGCCGTTGACTGCAACGATTTCCTTCACTGCGTTATTGCCCTCATCCGCTACGAATACGTCGCCGTTGCTGTCCACCTTGACATCTACGGGGGTCATGAATCCGCTGCCCACTGTATTGACGGTTGAGGCGGAGGTGACCTGGCCGTTGGCCGCGACAATCTCATAAACCTTGTTGATGCCGCTGCCGAAGTCCGCGACGAAAACGTCGCCGCTTCCGTCCACTGCAACACCGGTGGGGGCGCTGAATCCGCTGCCAACCGTATTGACAGTCGAGGCAAAGGAGACCTGGCCGCCGACCGCAACAATTTCTTTCACTGCGCCGTTGAGGTAATCCGCGACGAAAACGTCGCCGCTGCCATCCACCGCGACCCCGGTGGGTGCGTGGTATCCGCTCCCCCCCACTGGATTCACAGTCGAGCCGGACGAGACCTGACCGCCGACCGCGACAATTTCTTTCACCCCGTTATTGCCGCTATCCGCAACGAAGACGTCTCCGCTGCCGTCCACCGCGACACCCTCGGGATCGAAGAATCCGCTGCCGACAATGTTGGGCGTCAAGCTGGAGCTGTCAGGGAAGAAAATTTGCGGCCCAGTGCCGGTTCCATAGACATTCGCCGTCACGATCGGGTTGCCGGACGAGTCCTCGAGTTGCAAGGCGCCGAAACGAAGGCCGGGCGCACTGGGCGCAAGCTGAACATTGACAATGCATGAATTTCCCGAGCTATAGCTTGTAGCCGTGCAACCGCTGAGTCCTTCGCCTCCTGCATCGGCAAAGTCCGACCCTGACTTTCCGAGGGTCAGTAATTGATAAGGCGTCGAGCCAAGGGTTACCGAAGCGCCGAAATTGAAGTACGCCGTGACCGCAGCGCTTGTGCCGCCGACGCTGACGGTTTCGAGATTGAACGAACTCTGACGAGCCCTGAGCAGCCGGTTATTACCGTAGTCTCCGATAAACAAGTCGCCTAAGGCGTCCGCCGCGACGCCAAACGGAGTTTTCAGACCGTTGCCCGCCGTTACCCAGCAACTGCTCGTGGCGCAGCCCGAAGGAACCTCCAGCACCTCGTTGCTCCCGTATACCGTGATATAGACGTTGTTCGAGCCATCAATAGCCACGCTTGTTGGATTAGAAATGGCTGCCGCGATCGTGGTTTGGCAGGAAGTCATAGTGCATCCCGGGGGTACCTTCACCACATCGCCTATAAAGTAGTCGGCAATGTAGAGATTCCCGGATCCGTCCACTGCCACGCCGAACGGATCATTCAATCCCGAGCCCGCGGTCGTCCAGCAACTTGTCGTGGCGCATCCCGCTGGAACCTCAACCACGACGTTGGAGCCGAAACTCGCGATAAAGAGATCGCCGGAAGCGTCGACTGCAACACCGGTTGGCGTGCTCAGGGAACCGCTCAGTACGACCCAGCAACCGCTGTTGGCGCAGCCGGACGGAATCTTAATCACGTCATTGCCGCCGTAATTCGCGATAAAAAGATCGCCGGAGCTATCGACTGCCAAACCGGCTGGATTATTCAAGCTGGAGGCCACCACGATTTCGCAAGATGTGCTCGCGCATCCCACGGGCACTTCTATTACGCGATCGTTGCTGGTGTTATCAGAGACGAACAGATCCCCGGACGCATCGAGTGCGACACCAGCCGGACCGGGCGTGACCCCTCCTGCGACGAACGGGATTGTGGTCTGGAATCCGAAGGAAGACACACTTTGAGCGTGGGCGGGCACGAATCCACAGGCAAGCAGCATTAGGGCGCACAGACCAGACGCGACAGGAAGGGCACGGTACTGGCCGTGAGCAAATGAACGTCCGAATGCGCGCGACAGCATGAGATTTGTCATCATGACACCTTTCGAAAACACCGGTGAATCATTCTTAAATGGCGCCCAATCGACTGCCGAACGAAGGGTTATTGGAGGAGAGAGGAACGAGCCTGCGTTTGAATGCGCGGAGTCCGGAGGTGCATTGGAATCCCCCGCCATTCCCGCCAGCGCTCGACCCAATCCTGTCTAAGAAGAAACTACAGTTATTGAATTACTTTATAGGAAATCGAAGTGTAGCCTCATGCGAAGATAGACAGCAATCTCACGACGGTAACACGTCAGGGTTACTTACTGGTCAGAGGGAATGACGGCATCGAGCAACTGTGCGCACCATTTTCGATGCAGATGCGCACCATTTTCGATGCAGAGCGGGTGATGGAAGGATGTTAGCCAGTATTTCTCAGAGAAGCATTTCTCAGAGAAACCGACCTTGCCTGAACGCTCCGGTCCAATGGAGCGCTCACATCTATCATCCGGGAGGTTTCGGCCGACCTTCCAAAGAACATACAAAGCCGGCAAACGTCTGGCAACAGTCAAGAAGCTGGATTATTTAGACGGATGTTAATCCAGCCCGTTTCATTGGCGGTAATGTTTTTCTATCGGGCGCCGACAGTTACTTTCGGGCTCTCCTTCGACGCTGCTTGCATTTGACCGTG
>CAZVYV010000385.1:0-3512 GCA_964630985.1 uncultured Occallatibacter sp. | reverse complement strand
TGGGTTCGAACACACAGCTTACTTGCATCACATCGACATCTACCACGACGGTAAATATGGTCGGGGGTGCTGGCCTGCCCACTGGCGCTGGCGGAGGCGGCGGAGGAGGCGGGGGAAGCGTCACGCAGGGCACATCGCCATGGGTCGATAGCGTCTATGGACCAACTGCCTCTGGTTCCGCATCGGCCAATCCTCCAGTACAGATCGGCGGTACAATAACCGGTGCTGCTGGACAGAATGTTGCGGGAGTTGCGGTCAAGCCCGCGAGCACGGCCGCCGTCGCGACCGACACGTCGCTGGTTACTCAGCTCAATCCGAATTCGCCGGGGATTATCGCGGCTGCGGTCCCTGGAACTCCTAACAATGCGCAAGTGGTGTCAGTGCAAGGTGAAACGGGCATGACTCCCGTTGTCACTACGAGCGCGACGACGGGGGGTGCGTTACCCAACGGAGCCTTGGCGATCCAAGGTAACGGAACCGGCAGCACTGGAGCCGTCGTCGGGACACTTGCTGCTGCCTCCTCGAAAACTACATACCTATGCGATTTTGATGTCTCGGCGCTCGGTACTGCTAGTTCGATCGGACCTATCGTCGTGGCTGGTTTACTTGGAGGGTCCAAAACCTACCAGATGGGCACGTTGGCGACGGGGACGCAGCAAATCCTGAACAAGAATTTCAATCCGTGCCTGCCAGGGAGCGGGGTCAACACCGCCATCACGATCACGACCACTGCCGATGCCACCGCAACCGCAGTAGATGTGAATTCTTCGGGATACCAGCAGTGATCAGGAAGATTTTCCTAGCGGTATTTTTACTTTGGTTGTCGGCCTTTTCTGCTGGAGCTCAGTGGTTGCCCTCAGTCGGTGGGAACTGGGCCAGCATATGTTGCAACGGTGCCGCCTATACGGGGGTGGTTGCTACGCGTGGATGGGTGCCAAATGCCTTTGTTAATGGCAGCACTGCGCAATATTGGCAGGCGCGGCACTATCATATCGCAAGAGACCACATCACCAGTGCTGCAATCGTCGTCGCAAACTGGTACGCAGTCGGAGGTTTTGCGGAAGCCGCTGGCTCGGCAAGCGCGACATCCGTTACAGCATCGTTTGAATATCCCGCTGGCACATTCGTACAGATCACGTTCAGCGCCAGCGCCACGGGAAGCATCCCTTCTGGGGGACAATTAGTATCAGATTTTATGGCTGTTAACATTCCTGCGGGGGCTGGGTTTTGGGTACGAATGTGGGAAAACAATTCTGGCGGACTTGTCTATCAGACAATAAACCCATTCGCCACCGGCCTGGGCGATGGGTCGCGCTACAGCGCAACGTCGCTGCCAGACCTCACCCTCGGCGGTACTATTTCTAATAGTTCTGGCGCTTTCGTCGCTGACGAAGCAGTAATAGCGACAACGCAGCGTCCGAGTGCATGTCTGTATGGCGACAGTCGCATGATAGGTTTAAACGACACTTTCGACGCGAGCGGAGATGTAGGAGAAGTTGCCAGATCGCTCGGCCCTTACATGGCGTACATTAATTTTGGCAACCAATCCGATACGGCCGCTGCTTTCATCTCTGGCCATGCAAACAGAATTGCTCTTGCTGCTTATTGCTCACATGCGGTTATCCAATACGGTGTCAATGATCTTTACGTTGGCGGTGCGACTGCGGTAACCGTGGCTTCTAGTAGACAAACTATTTTAAGCTATCTGACTGGGAAACGTGTATTCGAGACCACTATTCCGACTGAGACGACCTCCACGGATGGTTGGGCCACCACAGTCAATCAAACGGTGACCAATTCTACTTACGATACGCAGCGGAAGGCCTTTAACACGTCAGTTAAAGCCGGTAGTGCGGGTATGACTGGGCATTTTGATATCGAGCCGGTGGTGGATAGCAACAGTATCTGGTTTGCGCCTGGGTACACCACTGACGGCATTCACGAGACGCAAGCTGCGAACTTGGATATAGCGGCGTCTGGCGCAATAAATTATCAACTGTTCTACACGGGGACAGGGCCAAACAATTGTGGTAGCGCATCCGGGGCACGCACTACATCAGGCGGCAACACAATCATCGCGTTCAGTGTGAGCGATACATTGCTTTGCACTAACAGTGTGGCGTCAGCGCATGTTCTTGTTGTTGGCGGCGGCGGGGGTGGTGGTGCCAGTGGCGGCGGTGGCGGTGGCGGCGGCGGTGTCTGCTCTACTTCGCAAGCCAACTGTGGCTTGACTTCGACGATTACTATTCCATCAGGAAATACGACGGTAACGGTTGGTGCTGGTGGTGCGGGTGGAACGACCGCACCCTATCAGGGCTCCAACGGTGGTAATTCGGTATTTGGATCATTCGCGACCGCTACCGGGGGTGGCGGTGGTGGTTCGAATAGCGGTAGTTCTTACTACAACGGACTTAGCGGTGGCAGCGGCGGTGGCGGCTCTCCGGCAGGTAGCTCCACCACAACTGGTGGTGCTGGCACGTCGGGGCAAGGTAACGCCGGCGGCGGTAATGCGAGTTTTGAGGGTACACCATATCCTAGTGGAGGAGGTGGTGGTGCGGGCGCAATAGGCGGAAGTGCTGCATCCAATACGCTCTCCGGAAGCGGCGGAAATGGCGTCTCAAACTCGATTACCGGCACCGCAACGTACTATGGCGGCGGCGGCGGCGGTTCCTATTACGCCACAGGCGGCACTATCACTTCCGGCGGCCTCGGCGGTGGCGGCGCGGGAACCAATGTGAGCGGCACGGCCACCGCGGGTACGGCAAATACGGGCGGTGGTGGTGGAGCGACGATAAATGGAGGGGGCGCCGCCGCTGCTGGCGGGTCTGGCGTGGTTATCATCAGCGCACCGACAGGAACGATATGACCGCTATCACAGCAGCGCAATTACAGCCGGCAATTACGGCGGTTCAAACCGCGAACGCCTCGCTCACGGCCCTTAGCCTCGCAGCCAACACATCAGCGCCTGGCACAACGGTTACTGGCCCGAACACGGCGACGCTAACCGATGCACACATGAGGGCGCGATGATAAAAAAACTACTGGCACTCGCCTCGCTGCTCCTCGCCACCCCCGCGTTGGCGCAGACCGTCACGCAGTCGGGCACCGTCACCCGCAACCACATCCCCTACTGGGTGACTTCCGGCGTCATCGGCGACAGCGGCTCGGCCACCGACAGCCCGATCTCGGGGATCGGCATCACCAACGAGGGCGGGGCGGGCCTGTGCGTGTCCAGCCAGCGGGCATCGGCCGCCGGGCGCCAGCAGCTGTGCCTGTCGACCGGCACCTCCACCGGCGCTGTCATCTCGCTACAGAACCTCGGCACTGCGGTCCCCGAGCCTTTGAGCTTCCTGATCGACGGCACCAGCTACCCGTTCCCCGGCTCGCTCTCCAACGTCACCATCGGCGTCACCCCCGTCATCGGCGGGACGACCGGGCAGTGCCTGTACATCTCGGCCGGCACGGTCAGCCAGCAAAATTGCACCCTGTCGGCGATCACCTCGCTGACCGGC
>CAZVYV010000384.1:0-3514 GCA_964630985.1 uncultured Occallatibacter sp. | reverse complement strand
TTCCACCGTGTGAAGGTGACACTCTACCGCTGAGTTAAGCGCCCAGAAAAGGCATTGGAAGGGGTTCGCCTGGCGTCCCTGCCCGGGCTTGAAACCCGGAGCCAAACTGCCAGTGCCGGAAGGTCATTTTCGCGCTCTATTCCACCCGGCGGACCGTTTCAGGTTCGCATCCACTGGACCTGCGCAAAAAGGCCATCCCATGGGGTAGAGTAACACCAGCAGGGCTTTACGGCCAAACCGAACCCGCTGCCGGCAGCAGTTTCGGCGCGGGTAGCCGGGGGCGCCAGGAGCCCAGGGGACGATGCTCAGAAACAGGCTCAAGAACAGGCTCATGAGAGCGCGTTCAATTCGCCCCGAGAGCGAGCTCCCGTCAGAAGGGGAGGCGGTGCTGCTGCCTATTTCGGGCCCATTTTCGGACATCGGAAGGCCCCGAATCCTCTCCGATTTAGCCCGTGCCGACGCCCTCGCGCAAAGCGCCCAGCCCGGGGCCGGCGATGAGGGGTCAGAAGCGGGTTCAGGGGACGGAAAATCAGGCGATGAAACCGCTTACGGGCCGCAACCTTCTGCCCCGGATGGGGTTCCAGAAGATATGGCAACGATGGTCCTTAGCGGTCCGGCGTTGGGTTCAGGTCCGGCACTTCGTCCGGGCATAACCCCCGAAGCGCGCGCGGACCTGAGGGAACAATTGGACCCCAAAAGCGACGCTGCAATTATGCTGCGCGTGGCCGAGGGGGACGAAGCTGGTTTTAATTACCTGGCAACAAAATACCACCGGCCGATGATTCATTTCCTGTACCGGATGGTCGGGAACCAGGCAGTTGCCGAAGAGTTAGCCCAGGAAGTGTTTCTTCGCGTCTATCGTGCAAGGACGAGCTATCGGGCCGAAGCCAGATTTACGACGTGGCTTTACCGGATTGCGACGAACCTGGCAGTGAACCACGCGCGGGACACCCGGCACGAGCGGTCGGCGCAAACGGTGTACCTGGATCAGCCGGACGAGGAGACAGGCACTACTCCCGATGTGGCTGACGATGAGCCTACGGCGGAGCAGCAGTTGCTGAGTGATGAGCGCATGGCCGCCATTCGGCGACATGTGATGGCGCTGCCCGAGAGGCAGCGGACGGCCGTGTTGATGCACAAGTACCAGGGGATGGATTACCGGCAGATCGGGGACGTGCTGAAGTTGAGTGAGTCGGCGACGAAATCGCTGCTCTTTCGCGCTTACCAGACGCTGCGGGACAAACTGAAGGATTTTGTTTGAAGGCATGAGTGAAAAGAAGCCGGAACCTCAAAACGGGGAATCGATCGGCGGAAACATGGGGTGGGAATGATGACAAAGGAAAAGAAGAATTGCACGGGAATGGATGCTGAGCTGGCTGAAATGCTGCTCGATTCGCGCCCGGTTTCTGCCAAGGTTCAGGCGCACGTTGCGGAGTGTGAGCGTTGCCAGGGCGAGCTCGAGGAGCTGAAGGCGACCATGCAGATGCTGGATGCCTGGAAAGCCCCCGCGCCCAGTCCGTATTTCCTTACACGGCTTGGGGCCAGGATGCGTGAAGAGCGCGAGGCCCCGCCGGTTGGATGGCTGGCTGGGACTATCGCGCGGTTGCGCGCAACCGTTGCGTATGGACCGGGATTGCATGTGCGTCCGCTGGCGGCCGTAGCGCTGACTGTGATGTTGCTTGTGGGCGGCGGCACCTATCTGGGCGTGACGGACTGGATGCAGCCCGCACAACCGGCAGCCCAGAATGCTGCTGTGGTGCATGACCTGCAAACTCTGGATAGCAATGCGCAGGTGCTGGACCAGATGGAATCTCTGACCGGCAACCAGAACGGAGATTGACGGTTAACCATTTCGGCCGCTTGCCGGGAGAAAGACTTGTGAACTGGACTTCCAACGCGGAAAGAACGCGTCCGGCAGCGATTGCCGGAGCAGTCCTGTTCCTTTGCCTGACGGTGATCGCGGCGGCTGGCCAGCGCGGATTTGACCGTCGTGCTCCGCAGGGGCAGTTCCGTTATGCCCAGTTGCAGGGGCGGCCGAATCGTCAACAGAATTTACGGCAGTACCGGAATCAACAGCGGTTACAGAACCAACAGCGCCGCAATCAGAATCAGCAAAGACCTTACCAGCCGGCTCCGCAATACAGCGGAGGTCAACGGCCGGCTCCCGGGTACCCTGCATACGGCGGGCGGCCTGGTAATCCCGCACCAAACTACACGAGCCCGGCTTATCCCAATGCGAATCGTCCCGGAAACATGTATCCCGGGGCTGCGCCTCCAGGACATTTAGGCGACTGGCTCAACCGGCATCAGGGTCTTCCCGTTCAGGATCAGGAACGTCTGCTGCGCAATGATCCCAACTTCAACCGCCTGCCGCCGGCCACGCAGCAACGCCTGGTGCAGCAGTTGCACCAGTTGAATCAGTTGCCGGAAGACCAGCGCGAGCGCCGCCTGGCGCGCAGCGAAATGCTGGAACATATGTCGCCGCAGGACCAGATGCAGGTTCGGCAAGCGGGCCGCAGCTTCATGGCGCTGCCGCCGGATCGGCAGGCCGTGGTCAAGCGCGCGTTCCAGGATTTGCGCTCCGTGCCGCTCGATCAACGTGCGACGGTGCTGAACTCGGCACGATATCAGAACCAGTTCTCTCCGCAGGAGCGCGACATGCTCAGCAATCTGTTGCGCGCGGAACCCTACGAGCCGCCGCGGTAACCTGGTTCAAATCGAACCCACTTTCAGCGATATTCTTGGTGAGATGGGAACATCCCGTCTGTCCCTGATTTCCTGGGAGGGAAATATCTGTTGTCTGTGATGGTTGAGACTCTTGCTTCCCGCCCTAACAAAGTTAGGACGGGGCACCCCATGCAGTGCTGGATTGAGAGCCCCCAGACCATAGGGTGGGCCACCCGCCGGACTCGCTCAGGATGACATCGGGAGGGATGATCTTGTGCTATCCCACCCTAAAACTCGTCGCTGCGCGCCGAGCTTTTAGGATGGGGCACCCAGTTTTGTAGTGAGTTGAGAGCGCAAAAGCAAATGCAGGTCCTTCGACTGCGTTGGCCGCAAAGTACGCGCCAAATTTCGCTCAGGATGACATCGCATTTGTTCTCAGGATGACGTTGCATTCGTTCAACGAGCTTCAGACTCAGGACACTATTTTGCTTGTGAAGAAATCGAGCGATCTCCTCAGACCTTCCTTCAGCCCGACGCGCGGCTCCCACCCCAACAGCGTGCGAGCCTTCGTAATGTCGGGACGGCGGCGGGTTGGATCGTCCACGGGCAACTCGACATAACTCAACTCGCTCGTGGAGTCCGTGACATCCAGAATCGCCTTGGCACATTCCAGAATCGTGTACTCTTCCGGATTGCCGAGATTGACGGGAAGATGCTCGTTGCTGCGCGACAAGCGGACGATACCCTCGATCAAATCGTCAACATAGCAAAAACTGCGCGTCTGGCTTCCGTCGCCGTAAATCGTCAGCGGCTCGCCGCGCAGCGCCTGCATCATAAAGTTCGAAAT
>CAZVYV010000383.1:0-3519 GCA_964630985.1 uncultured Occallatibacter sp. | reverse complement strand
CCGTTGTACTCGAGAATGCTGCGCAGCTTCACCACCTGCTCGCCGGGAAGATCCAACTTCAGCAGGCTCGCCAGTTGTCCGTCGCGATCCTGTTCCACGACGTACACGCGCTCGTGGCTGGCAACAAAGTCGTGAATCTCGTGCGCAAACGGATAAGCCCGAATGCGCATATAGTCCACGCTCACGCCATGTTCCTTCTGGATCTGGTCCAGGCTCTCACGCAGCGCGAAATCCGTCGAACCGTACGCCAGGAATCCAATCTTCGACGTTCCGTTCTTCGTCACCACCGGCGCCGGAACCAGCTTGCGCGCATTTTCAAACTTGCGTGCCAACCGATCCATCACTTCCTGGTACTCATCCGGCCGCTCGGTGTATCCCGCCGCATTGTTGTGTCCAGAACCGCGCGTAAAATACGCCGCCTTTGGATGTGCCGTTCCCGGCAGCGTGCGCCAGCCGATCGCGTCTCCATCCACGTCGCGGTAGCGCGCAAAGCTTCCCATCTTCTTCAGATCGTCAGCCGTCAGCACCTTGCCGCGATCCAACGGTTTGTCGGGATACGCAAACGGCTCCGACATCCAGTTGTTCATGCCCAGGTCAAGATCCGAAAGCACAAACACCGGCGTCTGCAACCGCTCCGCCAGATCGAACGCCGCAATGCTCAATTCGAAGCACTCCTTCACCGATCCCGGAAGCAGAACCACATGCTTGGTGTCGCCATGCGAAAGGAACGCCGTCGAAAGCAGATCGGCTTGTTGCGTTCGCGTAGGCATGCCCGTCGAAGGCCCACTGCGCTGCACGTCAAAAATCACTCCCGGAATCTCTGCATAGTAGCCGAGCCCGGCAAACTCGCCCATCAGCGAGATGCCTGGCCCCGAAGTCGACGTCATCGCCCGCGCGCCAGCCCACCCCGCGCCCAGAACCATGCCGATCGCCGCCAGCTCATCCTCGGCCTGCACAACCGCAAACGTCGCTTTGCCTTCCGGCGTCACGCGAAACTTCTTCAGCAAATCCGTCGTCGCCTCAACCAGCGACGTCGACGGCGTAATGGGATACCACGCCACCACCGTGACGCCAGCAAAAACCGCGCCCATGCCACACGCCGCGTTGCCGTCGATGATGATCTTTCCCTTGGTCTCGTTCATCCGTTCGAGGAAATACGGATCCTGCTTGGTAAACGTCGCCTTCGCGTAGTCAAATCCCGCTTGCACCGCGCCGAAATTCAATTCGAAGACTTTCGGCTTCTTGGCAAACTGTTTGCGCAGCCCGCTCTCCACGACCGCAAGATCGATCCCAAGCAGTTGCGCCACCGCGCCCACGTACACCATGTTCTTCACTAGCTTGCGCAGCTTGGCTTCAGGGCATATCGATTGTGTGATCTTGTCAAAGGGAATCGGGTAGCAGACCACGTCGTCGCGGTACTGCTTCAGATTCAGGCTTTCTTCATAAATGGCCGCGCCGTCCGGCTGGACTGACATCATGTCGTCGCGCGCCGTCTCCGGATTCAGCGCCACCAGCACGTCGATCTCGCGCTTGCGTGACACGTAGCCGTCTTTGCTCGCCCGGATCGTGTACCACGTCGGCAACCCGGCAATGTTCGATGGAAATAGGTTCTTCCCGCTCACGGGAACACCCATTCCAAAAATGCTCTTCAGCAGCACGCTGTTGGCGGACTGCGAACCCGATCCGTTGACCGTGGCTACGATGATGCTGAAGTCGTTTACGATGCGCTGATCCGCGCTGCTTTCGCCCTGTTCCTGACCCAAGGCAAGGTGTCCAGTCGCCATTTGGCGGGATTCCCTTCCAATAATTTGTGACCGCTTTACGGGCGCCGGCCAACTCCTCTACAGTGCCTGGTCCCTTGCGCCCAATATGTGATTATAGTCACTTTCTTGCTAACACCGTCCCACACCGCGCCACAAAGGTAACCCCCTCGGGCACCCTCCCCCACGAAGGCTCGCCTTGGGATCAATCCTCCCGCAACCGCTTTGTTTTCATCGACTCAGCCAACCCCGCTCCCCACCTTCGGAATCCCGCTGATCCGCGTCCCCTCGCTACAGTTCAGATGCTTGAATTCCCACTGAAGAAGCTAAAGGCTAAGAGCTAATGGCTCCTTTTCTCTCGGCGCATGAATGAGAAAACTCAGGAGCTAGAAGCTGGCAGCTAGAAGCTGCTTCTCCGCATCCCTCTTCCACCGCGCAATCAGCGCCGTCGCAATCACCACCAGCGCCAGCGTCAGCCCAATCCACAACCCGTAAATCCCCCACTTCAAACCAAAACAAAGAAAAAAACCGAGCGGCAACCCAAGCACCCAATACCCCACCAGGTTCGCCCACATCGGCGCCCGCGTCTCGCCCAGCCCTCGCAGCGCCCCCGTGCTCACTGTTTGAATTCCATCGAACACCTCAAAGGCCGCGACAATCGCGAGCAGTCCCGGCCCCACCGCTAGCACGCGCGCATCATTTGTATACAACTCGATCAGCGGCCGCGGCCACAAAAGCAGAGCCATCGCCGCCAGCAGCATAAAGCTCGTGCCCAATCCCAAAGCCAGCCATCCGGCTCTCCGCGCCCGCGCCGCATCGCCCGCGCCTACCGCATGACCCACGCTTACTGCTGCCGCTGCGGAAATCCCCAGCGGCACCATGTACGTCACGCTCGCGTAGTTCAGCACAATCTGGTGCGTCGCCAGCGCCACCGGCGTCAAATATCCCGCGGAAAACGTCGCCAGATTCCACGCGCCGACCTCGAGCAAAATCTGTCCCGCCGCCGGCGCGCCCAGCTTGATCATCTGCCTCAGCCGCGCCGCCTGCGGTCCCGCCCAGTGCTTAAACAGCGGATGCCCGCGCTTGCGCTCGTACCTCCACGCGAAACCCAACAGCGCCGCAGCCATCGTCACGCGCGCAAACACCGTCGAAAGCGCCGACCCGTTTACGCCCATCGCCGGCATTCCCAACTTGCCGTAGATCAGCACCCAGTTCAGGAACCAGTTCACCAGGTTTGCCGCCACATAGGTCACCGTAATCACGCGCACCTGGCCAACGCCCTGCAGATACCGCCGCGACGCGCCATAGAGCAGCAGCGGCAGCGTTCCCCACAGCAACACGCTCATGTATCCGCTCGCCGGAGCCGCCACTTCCGCCGCAATCCCGAAGCGCGCAAAGAAGACACTCACCAGCGCGATCCCGACCATGATCGGAACGGCCGCAATCGACGCGAGATATACGCCCTGCGCCAGCCACCTGTGGCATTCGTCGTGGTCCTTGCGCCCGTAGGCCTGCGCCACCAACGTGTCCAGCCCCAGCAACAGTCCCATGCCGAACATGCTCGGCGTGTAGCAGACGGCGTTTCCCAGCGCCACGGCGCCAATCGCCGCCGGGCCCAGCCGTCCCACCATCATGGTGTCGACCACGCCCATCAGCATCCAGCCGAGCTCGCTCAATACCACAGGGACGGCGAGCTTCGCCATTGCGCCCAGCTCCCCCCGCCACTCCGCCCGCCGCTGCTCCATCACTCCAATGTATC
>CAZVYV010000382.1:0-3521 GCA_964630985.1 uncultured Occallatibacter sp. | reverse complement strand
GACGCCCGCGTGCTCCTCGTTCGCCGTGGCACAGAGCCCCTCAAGGGCCACTGGACCCTCCCCGGGGGCATGCTCGAACTCGGTGAAGCACTCACCGCCGGCGTCGTTCGCGAAGTCCGCGAGGAAACCGGCCTCGACGTCGAGCCCCTCGAGCTGATCGAGCTCCTCGACCGCATTTATCGCGAGGGCGGCCGCGTCCGCTATCACTACGTCATCGCCGATTATCTCTGCCGCGTCACCGGTGGCGATCTGCGCGCCGCTTCTGATGCTGCCGCCGTCCGTTGGGTCGAGCGCTGCGAATGGAACAGCCATAGCGCTCTTATGCTCGACCCCATCACCGTCCGCCTCATCGAAAAAGGCTGGCAGAGAGCCGAGCAATTGCGCAATGAAAGGCGTCCGACGAATGAATAACTCCATCAAATGGCTATTCCGCGCGTTCGTCGCCCTGCTCTCGCTCGCCACAATCGGCGCGCTCGGATTCTATCTCCGCCCCGTAAGCTACTTGAACGCACACGCCTACCTTCAAGAGCATCTCCTCGGAATCGAAAGCCGCAATATCAAAGTCGACGGCTATCGTGTGCATTACCTTGCGATGGGCCCTGCGAGCGGCCCGGCGGTGATTCTCGTGCACGGCCTCGGCGGCCGCGCTGAAGACTGGTGGAATGTCGCGCCGGTAATGGCCAAAGCGGGCTTCCGCGTTTACATGCCCGACTTGCTCGGCTTCGGGCGAAGCCAGCAACCTGCCGATTTTTCATATTCAGTCCGCGATCAGGCCGCAATCGTCGTCGACTTCATGGACGCACTTGGCGTCAAACAGGCCGACGTCGCCGGCTGGTCCATGGGCGGATGGATCGTGCAACTGATCGCATCCGAACACCCTGAACGCGTCTCTCGCCTCATCCTCATCGATTCCGTCGGCCTCAACATCAAGCCCTTATGGGATACCAATCTCTTCGTTCCCACGTCGCCCCAGGAGCTGGCCGAGCTCGACGCCCTGCTCATTCCCAAACCTCCGCCAATCCCCCCGTTTATCGCGCGCGATTTTCTGCGCCGCTTCCGGCTGAACGGCTGGGTCATCAAGCGCGCTCTCGCTACCATGTTGACCGCCCAGGATGTCACGGACAACCTGCTGCCCCAATTGAAGATGCCCGTCCTTATCATTTGGGGCTCGCTCGACCAGATTGCACCCGTCGATCAGGCTCAAACCATGCACCGTCTCATCCCCCAGTCCCAGCTCCTGCTCATCACAGGTTGCGGTCACATGGTCCCCCTCCAGTGCAGCGCTGAGATGGACCCCGCGGCCCTGAAATTCATCCAGTAATGACAAGGTTTCGCACCCGCAATTTGCATTTGACGCATGCCCATCTTCTCTGCGAGACTCAGCCAGATGTCCTACACAGGAAAATTTGAATTCGCTGCGGAGCGCAGACACCGGGAACGCAATACGCGTCTTTACCGGTTGGCGCATTGGCCCATCTGGATTTGGGTCTTTTTTCTTGCCCCCGGGCCCCTCACCTTCAGCATGTTCTCCCGTGGTTTCCACTGGATCAATTGGAGTTGGCTGGCTGCTGTTCTCATCGGCACAGGAATCGCCGGCCTTCGTGGCCGCCTCCCCGGCGTTGAGCCTTGCCCGTACATTCTTCGCTTCGACGAAGACCGGCCCAACCCTCTCTATCGTCGCGTCTGCTACACCTTCGCTTGGAATGCCGTCCTCAACTTCACCCTGCTTAATTTGACCGGCCTCGTGTTGGCTTCAGCCACCGGCGTTTGGCACCTCAAGCAGATCTATTACTACGCGTACTCTCCGCTTTGCGCCGTCATTCTGCTCCTCGGCATCATGGGCAAGCTGCCCCGCGTCGGTCCGTCGACCAAAGGCGAAGGGCTTGAACGCCGCTACTTCTACGGCTCGGTTTGGGCATCCACCGCCGCCCACGTTTTCCTCCTCCTTCTGTGGAGAGTTCTTCCCGAGACCCGCCCCGGCAACTTCGCCAAGTTGGTCGTCTTCACCGCTGTCCTCGCTGCATTCGGCCTGGCTGCCTCGCGCGGCCAACTCCCACGCACCCGCCCCATCCTCTCCGGCGAACTCATGGCCTCCGACTAGCGTCGTCGCCCATCACTCGGCATGTGTAGCGCCGGTCTCCTGACCGGCTGTACTGGCGGCGTCCTCGCCGCCAGCCGGGTACCGGGTCTGGTTTTCATACCTGGGATACCACGAAACGAGGTTGCCCCATCCTGGCTTCGCTAGGGCGGGATAGCACGACCCCCGATCCGCGATGTCATCCCAATTCCGCGATGTCATCTCATTTCCACGATGTCATCCTGAGCGACCGCAGTCCGCCGCGGCGGACGAAGGGAGTCGAAGGACCTGCATTTG
Organism: uncultured Occallatibacter sp.; assembly: GCA_964630985.1. Lineage (GTDB taxonomy): Bacteria > Acidobacteriota > Terriglobia > Terriglobales > Acidobacteriaceae > Telmatobacter. Next base: position 1,147 of record CAZVYV010000382.1, on the reverse strand, counting down.
TCTTTGGCTTGTGCCAACTTGCCAACTCGCTAACGTGCGCTTGGGCGCACGCGAACCCGCCAAATCTCACCAACCTCCGTGAAACGTGTCAAGCACCTCGCCGCGTGTTTTCTTCGCAACTCATTGAATCCAGTTAACAAATTCCCTCCACCAAGTTTGCCGATCATTTCCGCCTTCCGGCGCATACTGACTTCAGAGATTCAGAGATCAGAGAACAGAGATTAGAGCTGGGCTGGTGGCTTCTCTGATCTCTTTTCTCTGGTCTCTGTTTCTCCAAAAATAATTAAATAAAAAAAATTGGTACTTTTCGCCTGATTTTCGCCACTTAACTCGTTTAGAATCAGTAAACCGACTCTGCGAAAGCCGCCAAATGCAGCGCAAAACGGGGGAATTTACGCCAAACAACTCGTTTGGAATCAGTAAAAAAACGCCTAAGAATGCCAATCCGAAAAATTGGCGCTAACTGCAACAATCTAGGGACTTTGTTGCAATTGTCCTTCGCATCCGCCCCGAATCGAGTTCTTGGAAATATCCACCCGCGCGTGGCCATGTGCGAGGCTAAGAGTTCCACCATGCTCGACGTGATTCAAATCACATTTGACCGCCAGTCCACAGCGGTATAACAAGGTTGCTATGTGCCTCGCCATTCCCGGAAAAGTCGAAGCCATCACTTCCGACGGTATGATCCGCGTCGGCCGCGTCAATTTTGGCGGCGTGGTCAAGAACGTCTGCCTCGACTACGTCCCTGAAGTGGTCGTCGGCGACTACACCATCGTCCACGTCGGCTTCGCCATCTCCAAGATCGATGAGGCCACCGCTGAACAGACTCTCGCCGACTTCCGCGCCCTCGGCGTCCTCGACGACGAACTCGCCACCGAAGACGAAGCCTTTCTCCGCGCCGCAAGGTCGCCGCAATCCCGCTGCCCCAATGGGGCCTGTTCCAACCAAAGCTGCGGCTGCGAATCCGACGCGGGCCCGGGTGCCCCCGGTCTCGCTTCTGAGACCGGGGCTAACCCCGCTAGCCCCGCTAACTCCGCTGTCTTCAAGGCATGAAGTACCTCACCGAATTTCGCAACGGCGAAATCGCTCGCAAAATCGCCCGCGAGATCGCGCAGATCACCACGCGCTCGTGGAAGATCATGGAAGT
>CAZVYV010000381.1:0-3573 GCA_964630985.1 uncultured Occallatibacter sp. | reverse complement strand
CGCGGAGTCGGCAATGCCTTCGTGGGAGCAAGCAACTTCACGAGCAATGCTGAGAACGCTTCGGGCAGCGTGTCCGGCTCGGCCTCGGGCAATCGTTTCGTGATTCTGGGTGGCAAGGTCGTGTTCTGATTGCTCGACGCGCAACCTTGCTTTCAAGCGACGGCGGCGTCCCTGCGGCGCCGCCTGAGAACTCGCTCGGAGCACCGCTGCTGCCTGACCTTGCGCTGCAGTTATTCATCATCCTGATTCCAATTAAATTTTTGTGACCAACGGCATCGGTCCCGTGACCGATCGCCACGGTATGCATTTGTGACGGCTGATTCGCGGTGCGGGGTGTCCCTGTAACTCGTTCAAAGTAAATAACATTGGATCATAATCAAAGTCGAATGCGTATCAGCTGTATCTGATCGGCCGAGTCATCGGCCGCCCCCAGAATCAAGATCTCACAACCGGAGAAGACCAATGATGCTCCTTCAAAGCCGTCGTCGCCGCGCCTTTGCTCTCAGCCTTGCGTCCTGCTGCGTCTTGTTCTCCGCACGAACGAAGATTCTTGCCGAGCCAGCTGCCGCCGACATCCCCTCTACCACCGTTGCGCCCGAGCCTCGCAATGTTGACCAACAAATCAAACTTGCCGGCGACTACCTCGCTGGCCGAGGCGTTGAGCGGAATTTGAAATTGGCAGCTTATTGGTATGAGAAAGCTGCAGGCGCCGGAGATCCGCAGGCGGAACTGCAGATCGGTTACTTCTATGAGGCTGGAATCGGCGTCTCCAAGGATCCGACGCGCGCCGCCCACTGGTATCGGCTGGCAGCATCCGGCGGACTGGTTCGCGCCAAAGTGAATCTTGCCGTGGCCTACTTGTGGGGCACAGGGGTTCCGACCAACCAAAAGCTGGCGTTGAAACTCCTGAATGAAGCTGCGGCCGATGGCAGCGGACTCGCAGCATGCTACCTCGGAGACTTCTATGCCTTCGGAATCGGCGTGCCTGTGGACCAGGCTGCGGCCGAGCGCTGGTATCGAAGGGGTGCAGGCCTCCATGATCCTCTGGCGGAGTTCGATCTGGGAACGCTCGTGTTCAACGGCCCAAATCACACACACGACCTTAGCGCCGCCGCATCCTTCTTCCGCGAGTCTGCGGCGGCCGGGTATGTTCCCGCCATGCACAGCCTGGGGCTGCTTCTGGTTCGCAACCCCGCGCTTGCCCAATCTCCCGGCGAGGCAATGGAGCTCCTCAACCGCGCTGCAAATGCAGGCAACTGGAGATCGTCAATGCTGCTCGGCGTTCTGGCGCGCGATGGCAACGGGGTTCCCAAAGACCTCAACGCCGCGTACTATCACTTCCGCGTTGCTTGCCTGCAGGGCGGAGACGAGCCGAAGAAGCTGCTTGCAACCGATCTGCAGCTCCTTTCGACTAAGCTGGGTTCTTTTCAGGCCCAGAACACCGGTTCCGAAGCCGAGCAATGGTTTTCACAGCACCATTTTGCGCTTGCGTTCGTCGATAGAGGGGGGGAGACACGGGGCGGGTTCCCTGTGCTTGCCTTGGCGGACCCCGGAAATGGTGAGCACGCGGCGCCCATGCTGACGTCGCCGATCGATTAACAAGAGCAGAGCGCCGCTGCGTTGCGAACTCGACGTGGCGGCCTCGTTTTCTTTCAAGATTTCAACATAATGGCGGTTTTGCGCCATGACCCTGCTTTTAGCGGAATTGCTGCGATTGAACGACAAATCGGTGACAATGCAATCAACGCCAATCTTTTTGTTAGGGAGGCAGGTTCGTGTCAACACCCAGGACTTCTTGGGCTCAATCCCGGCGCAGCATAGCAGCTCCTGATTCCCCGGGGCGATCGGTGCTGACACATCCAGTCGTTTTCGTAACGGCTTTCACGCTCATTGGAGTCCTGTTCGCCGCGCAGGAGTGGCTACATCTCTACCACTCCGGCTATCGCATCAGCGCCGCCCTCGTCTTCGGGTCGTGGGGGTCGCAGTATCTCATTTGGGGAATCTTCTCGTGGGTGCTTTGGCGCCTGTACCGGCCCTTCATCCAGAAGGCAAGTGTCGTCCAGATTCTGACGATCGTATTCCCGGTCAGCCTGGTTACATGCCTGATCCAGGAGATGATATGGGTCATCTTTTTCCCCACCATACCCGTCGACCGGCCGCCGATGTCCTATTGGCAAAGGGTTTCATTCAACTTCAAGGGTGACTTGGTTGAGAGCATGGTCATCTTCTGGGGGGCGTTCTTCTTCTTTCGCGGCTTCGGCTACTATCAGCAGTTTCGTGAAAAGGAGACTTTCGCCGCCCGGCTTGAAGCGCAATTGGCCAACGCGCAAATTGCGGCGTTGCGGATGCAGCTGAATCCGCACTTCCTCTTCAACACCATGAACAGCATCTCCAGCCTGATGCGGAGCGACATAGACGCTGCCGACTCCATGCTGGAACAAATGAGCAGCTTGCTCCGTATGACTCTGGAACGGAGAGACGTTCAGCTCATTCCCCTGCACGACGAAATTGAATTCATTGAGACCTATCTTGCTATGCAAGACAGGCGCTACACGGGGCGGATTGTTCGGACACTCACCGTCGACCCGGAACTGCATGACGCTTTGGTGCCAGCCATGATTCTCCAACCGATTGTCGAAAACGCCTTCGTCCATGGTTTGTCGAAATTGGGCCGGGGCGGCGAATTGACGGTTGAGGTCTCCAGGCACGGCGACCACGTAAGAACCTGTGTCACGAACAGTGGCGTGGGTCTCTCGAATGGCGCGAATGGATCCCGCGCCGGCCATGGCGTCGGATTATCCAATGTGAAAAATCGGTTACGCCTGCATTACGGAGATGATGGTTCTTTCCTGATCAGCGAAGTAGATCCAACTCGTGTGCAGGTTTCCATTGAATTTCCGCTTCAGCTCTCCCAGCCCGCTCTCGAAAGTGTCACAAGGTTCGGTGTGTGATGATCCACGCAGTCATCGCAGATGACGAAGTTCTGGCCCGCCAGAAGCTGCGCCAGCTGCTCCGCGACGAAAACGACATCGAGATCGTCGGCGAGTCTGCCACGTCCCTTGAGACGATCGAGCTGGTGCGCGCCGCCAGTCCCGAGCTCTTGTTCCTCGACATCCATATGCCCGGCATGGATGGATTTGACGTGGTGGGAGCGCTCAGCGGCGAGCCGTCGGCGCAAGTCCCCCGCATCATCTTCACCACTGCGTATGACCAATATGCTGTACGGGCCTTTGAGGTGAATGCGGTCGACTATCTGTTGAAGCCATTTACGCGCGAAAGACTATGCGCCGCGATTCAGCGTGTCCGCGAGCAGTTCGCTCTGCCGCAGCAATCTGCCGCCTCGGGCAACGGTTCCGCCTCGGCTCTCAACTTGTACACCAATCGCATTGTCTTTAAGTCTCGGGGGCGCATTCTTTTCCTCCCCGTCTCCGATATTCGCTGGATCGGCGCCGAGGGCAACTATGTCCGCCTTTGCACGGCCACTGAAACACATCTCCTTCGCGAGACCATGGCGCACTTGCAGGATCGTTTGGACCCGCGGGGATTCCTTCGCGTTCATCGTTCCTTCATCGT
>CAZVYV010000380.1:0-3573 GCA_964630985.1 uncultured Occallatibacter sp. | reverse complement strand
TGTCCCGCGTCACGTTGTTTCCTGAAAACGGGATTGAAATTTGTCACGGTGTAGTCGGAGGTGGTGCAAAGAATCCCGTGTGGAGAGTGATTAAGAATCGGCTGTGAAGGTGAGTGAAGTCCCGCGAAGAGCGCGGTGTGAGAGCGAAAGAATGTGACGGCTGGGATGGGGGTGAATATAGGCGTGGGCTCAAATGCAGCGGATTTACCGGTGCGAGATGAGTGCCGAGGGATACGTGGCGAGCGAAGGGCACCGGCAAGTTCGCTCGGAGCAGGTGTGTCCGCGCTGTGGGAGGGCTGGGCGGCTGCATCGGCACGGGAACTATCGCCGAGGGATTACGGGTGCGATTGGGCAAATCGTGATGATCATGGTGGCGAGATTCCTGTGTCTTAAATGCCGGCGAACGGTGAGTTACCTGCCGGATTTTGCGCTCAGTTATCGGCTGGTGGCGGCGGGGACGTTTGAGGCTTTTTTAGATAGGAAAAGGTCGCGGCTCGATGTGCTCAAATGGGAGCCGCTGCTCCAGGAATACGAGCGGCGGATGAACGCCTATCGGCTATCGCTGTGGCGGACGATCGGGCATGGTCTCGGCGGCTCGCCGCCCGTTAGAGAGGGCCCGTGGCCCTGGCTGAAGGAGGCATGCGGCGGATTAGGGTCCGCCGCATGCCGACTGGTTAATGAGTTTAGAACAAGCCTCTTTAGGAGGTACCATTGCCATCAGCCAGCCAAGGGATGACCACAGTTGGGTCGGAAAGAGCGTTTCCAACGCTGAATATTGCTCGGTCCCACACAACGAAAATATCGCTGGAAGCGTGGAGCGACTGAGAGGGTGCGCGGCGATGAACAACGTGAGCAGTTCGGCGGAAGATCCTGGTGAAAACCGGGCCTTGGGACGCTTCGCGGCAGTGCAACTGGTCGTCCAGGCGATCCAGAGCGGGCAGAGCATGGCCCAAGCGATTGGAGCGGCGGCGGCGCAGGCATGGGACGGGCGCTTTTTTTCGGCGCGAACGATCGAGGATTGGTACTACCGGTACAAGAGGGACAAGTTCCAGGCGCTGCAGAACCGGCCCCGCTCGGACCGGGGGGTGCCGAAGGCGATGGATCCGGCGGCGGTGGAGGCGTTGATCAAACTTCGGCGGGAGAATCCGCAGTTTAGTGTGAAGGCGCTTGGCGAGGAATTGCTGCGCCAGGGAATCCTGGAAGCAGGAGCAATCAGTGCGAGCACGCTCCAGCGCCGGCTGGCGGATGTGGGCCTGGACCGCCAGAGCCTGCGCGCGGGTTCTGGGCTCATGGGCGGTCCGACGAAGGCCTTCGAGGTGCCGCTCCCGAATTTGCTGTGGATGGCGGACTGCATGCATGGGCCAACGATTAAGAGCGGGGAGGAAACGAAGGAGCGCACGTTCCTGTTTGCGCTGTTGGACGATTGCTCGCGGCTGGTCGTGCACGCCCAGTTTTACGGTGCGGAGCGCCTGGAGGGGTTTTTGGATGCGCTTAGAAAGGCGGTTCAGACGCGCGGGCTTCCGGACAAGCTCTACACCGATAACGGGAGCGCGTTCCGCAGCCAGCACCTGGGAATCGTGTGCGCAAATCTCGGGATCCGGCTTATCCACTGTAAGCCGTATCACAGCTGGTCGAAGGGCAAGATTGAGCGTTTTTTTTCGACTGTGCAGGTGCAGTTCCTGCCGACCTTGGTCTTTGAGCCCGTGACCACGATGGAAACGCTCAACGCCCGTCTCTGGAAATGGCTGGAAACGGATTATCATCAGCGCGCGCACGGGGCGCTCTCTGGCGAATCCCCTGCGGGGCGCTTCGCGCGGCTGGGGACGTCGCTGCGGCTCCTGGAAAAGGAAGTGCCGCTCGACCGCCTCTTCTTCATGCGCCAGAAGCGCCGGGTGAGGAAGGATGCGACCTTCTCCCTGGGAAGCGATCTGTGGGAAGTGGCGGCGCACCTGCGGGGGCAGGTCGTTACGGTGCGCTTTGATCCGATCACGCTCGCCCGGATGGAGGTGTGGCTGGGAGAGCGCTTCATGGGGCTCGCCGTCCGCTGCAACAAGCATCGCAACAGCAAGGTGCGCATAATCACCAACGACTATGACCGTGAAATCTACTGAACCGACCCTGGATATGGCGTTAAAAACCCTGTGGGGCGCGAGCCGCTGGCCAGGCATGGCCGACGGTGAGGTCGTGCTGACACACCCGTCGTGGGCGGAAGCGTACCGCCGGCTCGACCAGCTGGCGGGGGTCAAGGCGAGCGGGGTCCTTCACGGGACGCACGGGGTGGGGAAAAGCACGCTCTTGTACCGCTGGAGCGAGCGGCTCTCGGCGAAGCAGTACCGCATCCTGCGCCTCGCGCACGGCTCGCTCATGAGCTCCGATCTCCTGCGCCACTTGGTGAGACTGGGTGGCAAGAGCCCGATGTACCGCAAGGGCGACAACGTCGCGATCCTGTGCGAACTGTGGCAGGAATGGGCCCCGGCGTGGCCGATCGTGATGATTGAAGAGGCGCAGGACCTAGCGATCGCGGCCATGGAGGAGCTACGCCTCCTTACTTGCTCCAGAGCGGACGCGACGACGCCGTTCTCCCTCATCCTCTGCGGGGACGAGGATCTCATGGGGCGGCTCGAACTTGGGGTGAACAAGGCCCTCGTGTCGCGGCTGGGCTTCTGCCTGCACCTCGAGCGTTGGCCCGCGGACAGTTTTAGCGAATACCTGCGCCGGCGTCTGGCCGAGGTCGGGATCCACTCCAGTCCTTTTGAGCCCGCGGCGGAAACCCTTCTTCTGCAGTCGGCCCAAGGTATACCACGCACCCTTAACGCCCTCCTGCAGCGTGCAATGGAGCAGGCCGCCCTGGCGAACCGGCGGGTCGTGACCTCTGCCGACGTCCAGATTGCCCTCGATGCCCTCCCGTGGCTCGGGCGCACCCGGCCGGAATCGTGAAGACCGTCGGCCTCCAGCCGCAAGGCGCTGATGCGGTCCAGCAACTCCTCAATAGTGTCGAGCGCCGTTTTTACCGAGCGCTTCCTGCGCGCACCTTCCACCGCGATCGGCGGATGATCGTTTACGCCCTCACTTGGCCGTCCGTCTGGCTTCATGGCCGCGGCCTCACGTGCTCACCCGCCCGGTACAACCTCCTCATCGCGGAGCGCCTCGACGCGATCGCCGCTCACGGCGATCCCTGCCGCTTCGGCGCCTACTTCCCTGCCTACCTCCTTAAATGCCTCCAAGACTGGTTCCAGCACCACGGCGACGAGCTCTACGACGAACTCAAACACGTCCGCAACGCCATCGACCAGCTCCTTACCTCGGTATGCTTCGCCGCGAATGTCCAGAATGACGCCCGTCACGTCGAACTGCTCGCTTCAGCCCATCGCCTGATCCAAGCACGCTGCACCCGTCACGGCAAAAGCGACCCTCATCAGCTCTCCCTGTTCTGACAGCCGCCGCGATAACCGTGGCGCGCTCACTCCACCCTAATCAAAGACGTCACGCTCTGTACGGCTCCCCGGAAACATTGTGACCATCCCCGCATTTATCATGAAGAAATGTTCCTGAAACAGCGTGACGCGGAACACT
>CAZVYV010000379.1:0-3582 GCA_964630985.1 uncultured Occallatibacter sp. | reverse complement strand
GTGCCGATATCGTCGTCGGCCTGGACCGCAGCGGCCAATTTCCCTTGTGGATCGATGGCGAAGGGTAGAGCGACTCCGTGGGCGGAAGCAAAGCGCTGCGTGAATTGCTGGAGATCGACGAGCGTTTCGATGGAGCGCTGGTTGGCGAAGATGGAATTGCGATAGTCGTCGCCGAGGTGCTTGCTTTTCAAGTCGAAGAAGCGGGCGTAGACGGTGGCTTTTGGGCTCCAAATGTGGCCGGGAATTAGGAAGTCGTGGCGAATCCAGGGAATGTTGTATTTGGCGGCGGCCTGCATGAGCAGGGGATTGGCGGCGGCGCAGGCGGGGCACTCGAGGTCGTCAAACTCGACGATGGCCACGCGCGATCCGGCGGGCGGATGAAGCGCCGAGCTGTCGAGGACTCGCGTGGGCGGACGTGAATCTTCGGCTTGAGCGCGGGCAAATGACGCGGCGAGCACGACGGCGCCGAATGCCATGAGAAGGCAGGCGCAGAAGCGTTGACTCAATCTGAATTGGCCGGGCAAGGTTTGGGGGAAAAGGGCTGGGCGACTCACGAAGGTAATTTTAACGGATGAGATGGGGAAGGCGGCGAGACCAGCGGAGTTAGCGGCGCTAGCGGAGTTGGCGGAGTTAGGAAGCGCGGCGAGGGAACAGGGGATGTTACTCGTTGCGGTCGCGGCGGTGGCGGGCGATCCAGTGACGCCACTTGTAGTCGGCGAAGATGGAGCCGGCGATGATCAGGATGGCCGCGACGATGAGGAAAATCTTCATGAAACCAGTTCACAGTTCGTAGTTCGCGGTTCACAGAAAATGGTGCTCAGCAGACCGAAGTGCGCTGACCGTTGAGTTGGTGCAGCAGTCAGCGGCCGACGACAATCACAGTGAAACTACCAGGAATGACTGGGGGACGCGGGCGGGGGTTCTGCGGCGTGGGATCGGGGCGCGGGCCGAAGTCGGCGGTGATGAGATAGACACGATCGGTGGATGAATCGTAGGTCATGGTGCGCGCGCCCGCCTGAGTGGGTAGGCTCTCGATGGTAGGAAAGCCGGGAGCGGCGGCGTCGATGACGGATAGAATGCCGTCGCGGCTGGGGATGAAGACGAGGGAGTGCGCGTCGCTGAAGCCGGCGGCGTCTGGACCGTCGCCGATGGAGGGGTTCGCGAGGAGCTTGCCGGTTGTCGAGTCGATGACGGATGCTTTCTTGCCGTCGCAAGCGGGGAAAAGATGGTGGCCAGCGGCGTCGAAGGCGAGGCCGGAAGGTGAGTCGCAGCCAGCGGGCCAGGTTGCGGTGATGGTTTTTGAACGAACATCGATGCGGACGATTTCGCTTTTGTCTTCGATATTGTCGAAGACGGTGCCATGGCCGTCGGTGACTGGAAATTCCGGCTTGCCGGGCAGGGCGATGGTGGCGATGACGGAGTTGGATTTGGGGTCGATGACGGATATGTCGTGGGAGCGGCCATTGAATGCCCAGACGGTTTGGGTGACGGGCTCGAAGAGCATGTCGTCAGGGCCGGTTCCGGCAGGGATGGTGGCGGTAATGGCGAGCGCGGAACGATCGAATGCAACTACTGCGTTGGCGCCGCCGTCTGTGATGTAGCCGAATTTGCCGGCGGTATCGAGAGCGATGGAGTGGACGCCGTGAAGGTTGGGAATGGTTCCGATCGATTTACCGGTGTTGGTGTCGACGATGTCAACCTCAGTGCCGTGGGCGATGTAGAGCCGATGCGCGCCGGGATCGGCGACAGGGTAGTCCCAGCCGCCATCGCCGCCGATCTTCCAGTGGTCCACGATGTGATAGGGCTGTTGGGGCGCGGCGGACACTGGCGCAGGAATTGCCGGTTGCTGCGCGGCGAGGAAGGTTGGCGCGGCGATGACGGCGAGGAAAGCGGCTGCGATGAGGGGAAGATGCGGACGGGACATGAGGAACTCCGGTTGGAAATCGAACGGGGCAAGGATAGCACGCGCGGGTTGAGCGGGCGATCAAAGCGCGATGAACCGAGGGGCGGCCTGATGAACCGGACGGCAATCCGGCGGAGAAATGAAACTGCGAGTGTTGACGTGCGGTGGTGCTATCTTGGACAGAACTAAGAGGGCATAATGATGCGAGAGATGAGCAAACGGGCGGTGGTGCGGAGCGTGGTGGTTGCTGCGGTTTGGATTGCGTCTGCCGCAGGGCTCCATGCGCAAGGGCCAGCGGAGAATCCGGCGGAGGCATGCGCGGCGAAGAATCAGACGGATTCGGCAACGGTGGGGCAGTACCTATTCGCAGCGTACAAGAGCAGCGATGGCGCGTGCGTGCAAGTGACCAGCGGGGGCAAGACCGTTTACACCCAGAGCGTCGATAGTTTTGAGACCTACACGCTCGGCCAGCCGGGATCCGCGCAGGACAATATACCAGTGATCCGGGACGGAACCGACGTGACGGGACGCGGCCAGCCGGACATGATCGTTTCTCTGTTTACCGGCGGGGCGCATTGCTGCTCGATTCACTTTGTCTTCGAATTGGCGCCGCAGTTCAAACTGCTGGCTACGCTGAACGATTCCAACGATGACATGGCGCACTTTGAGCGCGAGGCTGACGGGCACTACGACTATGTGACCGCCGACTGGACCTTTGGCTATTGGCCCACGTGCTTTGCATGCTCGCCGTCGGCACTCGTGACGCTGCGCTGGACAGACGATGCCAAGGGCGGCGGATTTCATTTGGCCATGGACAAGATGCAGATACCCGCGCCAACGACCGCGGAATGGAACAAGGAGTTGAGCGCGGCGCAGAAGGTGGTTGCGGCGGGCGATGCCGATTCCATTGGAACGACGATGTGGCAGACGGTACTGAATCTAATTTACGGTGGGCAATCCGATCGGGCATGGAAGTTTGTGGATGCGCTGGGGCCAAAAGCGCAACAGAATCCGTTCCCGGCACTCGGGGATTTCTGCTCGTTGCTAAAGACAAGTCCGTATTGGCCGGATTTGCAGCCGACGTTGAAGGATGTGCCGCCCGCGTGCGCGAATGCGGCGGTGAAGCCGGCGCAGTAAGGGTGGAGCGTTTCGTCAATGCGGCGATCCCTCAGGGCCTAAAGGCCGGAAGTTGCTTTTGTGCTTTCGGCACGACTAAAGTCGTGCCCTGACACTTCGTGCGCTTCAGGGACAAATTTGCGGCTGATGTCCTGGATGAACCGGTGATCTGGCGCAACTCGGTCCGCGAGGTCGGCGTTCGCTGGTTTTCTCACCGCGAACCTTTCGAGGTAACTCCAGGTTGACACTCTGTAGTAGGTAAATCTAATCCCCGATGCATTAGTCTCAAACTTGCGAAACCATCACGCGTTGGGGAGCCCGGGATTGCGCATTGTTCTGTCGAACATTGGAACGTTTGGGGACATCAATCCGCTGATCGCGATTGCGCTGGAGCTGAAGCGGCGCGGACACACGCCGGTGATGGCGCTGCCCAACGTCTACCGGATGAAGATTGAGCCGCTCGGCCTGGAGTTTCACGCGTTGCGGCCGGACATAGACCCGACAAACTCAAAGCTCGTGGAGATGGTCTACGACGTGAAGAAGGGCACCGAGACGGGGCTGAG
>CAZVYV010000378.1:0-3590 GCA_964630985.1 uncultured Occallatibacter sp. | reverse complement strand
TGGTTCCCGCCTTCTTGTGTGCCTCGATGACCAGACTGACAAGCTCGTGCCACTCCTTCCCCTTGCCGGGTTTGATGTGGAACGACGTGATCTCGAAGTCGCGAGCCTGCGCGATGTCAACATCGAGCCGATAGCTCAGGTCCTCGTCGAGCGTGAAAATAAACTGGTCGGTCCCGTCGAGCAGCTCGCCATCGGCCTGGGAGTCCTTATCCAGTGCCGCGGAGAGCGTTGCGTTCTTCGCGGTGGCGATGTTGTCGTTTTCTAACGCAGCAAAAGATTCATAGCCGACCAGGTAGAGGGCGCGTGATTTGCCGGAGAGCGAATTCAGTGCGATGTAGTGGGTGGGCCACTTGGCGGCGGCCATGTCAGCTACAAAATGGCTCTCCGACTTGTCGTGCAGTGAGCCACCTTTTCCCGGCTTGAGGAACTCACGCTCGATGAGAAGAACCTTGGGCGGATGATGCATTTCCTGCGCAGCGGCGAACAGACTTCCGCCGGCCGCGAGGGACAACGCAAACAGAGCGGGACGCATGATTTTCATGTTTTGAGAATCCTCCTTGATTGGCTCGGAGTTTCTTGGCGATGGGGGAAGGGGAACGGGAAGCGCAAGCTCTCCAGGGCAAAGCGATTATGAGGCCCGAAAGTGGACGGTGTAAAGAAGTTTTTCATTTTCGTGAAGATAGGGACAGATGGGATTCATTCGGCGGACGAGAATCCGATTAGCAGGGGCTGGATCAGGCGGAGTCTGTCTTGGGGCTGTCGTCGTCGATCTGGATCGTTTGCGGAATGAAGTTCTTGTCTTCTTCGGCGGTTCCGGCGAGCAAAAACGCGTTGGTGTCTTTAGCGACGCCTCGAACGACTTCGGTGATGACGTAAACGCAGCCGAGCCAGTGCGCTTCTTCGAGATCCGTGGCGGACCAGCGCGCTGGTTGACCGGGGTGTGAGTGATAAAAGCCGGCGATCTCAAGACCTCGGCGGCGGGCTTCATTTGCGATCTTCACCAGCTCTGCTGGGGCGATCTCATAGCGGTCGCGCCGTGATTCCGCCCGGGTGTTCGCGGCTCGCACCAGCGAATCGACCTTCCAGCCGCCTGCGATGGGTCGACCGAGGAGCGCTCCACAGCACTCCGCGGGAAAGGCTTCTTCACCATGCGTGCGAAGTTCACGGTAGACCGAAAGCGGGAGGCGCAGGAGGCTCATGCGGTCTCCATCGACGCCGACGCGAAGCTGGTTCCGGAATGTGACGAGCATTCGGCCATGATGGACGCGCTCCGCAATGCTGGCAAGCGAGATCGGAGTGACGGGAATTTTCCGGACTCATCCGGTATTCTTTTGAGTGTAGGCGACACTTATGAAAAAGCGCTCCCCCCATCCGAACTTCGATCAAACGCTGGACCTATTGCGCACGCATTCCTTCGATGTGGCTCCCGATGCCGGCGTCGCCGGAGGCGTGCTGGTGAGCAAGTACGGAGTGGGTGCGGTTCTAGTGCCGCCGCGCCGCGCGGATGATCCGGAGGACACGCCGGCAGCCTATGCCGTCGGCCCCGGAATTCTGGTGAATGGCGAAGTAGGGCGGCTGCTGGACCGGGGCTACCAGAAATTCATTAAGACTTCCAAATATGAACTACCCGCTACGGCCAACCAATTGCAGGCAATCCACACATTCAGCGAGGAGCTGACGCAGCTTATAGGCGCCATCAGCCTGTACAACGAGTCGCTGGGAACGACCAGCGATGTCTATCGTTACGATCGCCTGATGGGCCGTGGAGTCGAGGATGCTGCGCCGGTCGAGCCCTGGGACCAGGCGTCGGAGTTGACCGACGGACATTAGCCTGCGGGCATCGGCCTCCGCTGAACGATTTGAGCGGAGCGTGCCATGTTCGGGTGGGAAAACAGGAACGAGATTGTGGCCTCTCAGGCTGAGCGCCGTGCCGATCCGCGTTATTCCGTCGATGAAGAATCGGTTGTTCTGTTTGTTGGCTATGGAGCGCCGCTTCAGGCTCGTCTTGTGGATTTAAGCCAGGAAGGATGCCGTCTTCGCACCGTGGAGCCGGTCGCCGCGCGCTCGCGCCTTCCAGTTGAGGTGTTCTTCAAAGTCAATGGAATCTCCTTCCGTTTTCGCGGCGTGCTGCAGTGGACTGACAACCGCAACCTTCTCGGTATTCGCTTTGTGAATGTGATTCCGCGGCGCATGGTGGAGTTGGCGAATGTGATTTGCACGATGGAGGAAACCTCGGAGGCTCGCGCAGAAGCAGTGAATATGCTGGTCGCGGAACAAGAGTCTACGCAGCCGCTAACCGAACCGGAACCTGTGGCGCAAATTCCGCGAAAACCCGTGGGACGCGAACGCCGCCAGCAATCCCGCCATGAGGTCGACACCACGGCGACGATCCTGCTCGTCAATGTCGGCTCCACGCTGCGGGGCCGCATTCTGGATTTGAGCCTGACCGGTTGCCGCATCCGCACCGACGAGCACTTTCCGGTGGGAATTTACACGCGCGTTGAGACTGAGTTCCGATACCAGGGACTACCGTTCCGGCTCGGCGGCGTGATTCAAGCTATCCACGACCGCAACACGGTGGGGATTCGCTTTCTCGACCTGAGTCAACGCAAGCGGGAGCAAGTGCTGGAACTGATCGGCGAAATTGACGAGATGCACGCGACGCATCCTGCCGCGGCCGAAGGACAGGCCTGACGGCAAGGCGGACGACACGACACAACCTATAGATTGAGCCGCGCGCGCTGCCGCTTCGCTTTGCTGGCGTCGGGCGCAGATTATTTCGCCGGGTCGACTTCAATGTAGTCGAGCGCCGCCGGGTCGCTCGCGTCGGGCGCGCCTTCAATCCGCAGCACGTCGCCCGATTTCAACTCGATGCCGCGCCCATCGGGGCCGCGCGCGGTGAATCGCGTTGAGGTGTCGCCGGCGTGGCGCGAGGGCAGCTTGGCATCGGCAGCCCACGAAACAAGCTCCGTCCCGTTGATTGCGAGCGTGAAGTGCGCAACGCCGCCTTGCAGATCGAAGTACTGCGCGGCGATGTCGAAGCGGCCGGGCTTGCCGGAGTAGGTCCACTCGGCGGTACAGGTCTTTTGCGCGGAGTTTGAGTCGCACGATACGGCTTTCCCACCGGAGGCGTTTTCCCATGGCGTTATGTCGACGATTTTGTATCCGGTGAGGCGCGCATCTTCGGCTTCGAGGCGACCGGGAAAGTGACCGGCGCGGCCAAGCGCATCTGGAATGCCTGTTTCCTTCAAAAAGTACTGCACGATCGCATCGCGCCAGACGATTGCATGGCCGGCCTGGTACTCCAGCCGCGCGCGCTCATCTTCGTAGAGCTGCGGATTGATTTTGCCTTTCAGCGTGGCCCATTCATCGCTGAGCAGCGCTGCTTCTTCGGCTCCCTTGTAGTGGCTGTCATAAACATGCTGGATGACAGTTTTGCCTGAATACAACTTGTAGGTCCACGGAACGTGATGAAAAAAGAGCAGCAGGCTCTCTGGAGTGGCGGCGGCCCATTCATAGGTTTTCACTACCCAAGGCGGATATTGGCCGGTAAAGCCTGTTCCTGTTGCGACGCTTCGATCCATTCCGAT
>CAZVYV010000377.1:0-3594 GCA_964630985.1 uncultured Occallatibacter sp. | reverse complement strand
ACTTCCGCCTGCTCATCGTCCGTTTGGGCGCAATGGGCGATATTCTTCACGCGCTCCCTGCGGTTACGGCGCTGCGTCTCGCGCATCCCGACTGGCAAATCGGCTGGGTCGTCGAGCCCCGCTGGCAGCCGCTGCTAAAGGCAGGGAACAGGGAACAGGGAACAGGGAACAGCGAGGCCGATAGCGGCCGAACTTCCGCGCGTGATTCCGCGATGCCGGTTGTCGATCGGCTGCATTTCGCTCCCAGCCGGGAATGGAAGCGGCATCCGTTGAGCGACGCCACGCGTCGAGCGATCGGAGCCTTGCGCCGCGAGCTTCGCGCCGCGGAATACAGCGCCGTCCTCGACCTTCAGGGCGCGATCCGTTCCGCGGTCATCTCCAGCATGACCGGCTGCCCGCGCCGCATCGGCGAAGCGAGGCCTCGCGAATGGCCTGCTCAATGGCTCTTCACCGAGCACGTGGTCACACATGGTGCGCACGTCATCGAGCAGGACCTGGAGCTAGCTTCCGCCGTCGCCGGTGACGCGCTCGCCATCACCAGCCCGCTGCTGCCGATCGATACGGACGCTGAAGCCTGGTGCGGCGAATGGCTCGCATCCACATTCCCAGGCGCGGCGCGTCCCATCGCGCTCATCACTCCGGGAGCCGGCTGGGGCGCCAAGCGCTGGCCGCCAGAGCGCTACGCCGCCGTTGCTGAGGGGCTCGCGCAGCGCGGCCTGCACGTGGTAGTCAACGTTGGCCCTAGCGAAGAACCACTGGCCGCCACGATCGTTTCCGCCGGTGCAGTTCCGCTTACTGCAACTCTGCCGCAGTTGATCGCGTTCACGCGCCGCATCGCCCTCTGCATCGGTGGAGACACAGGCCCTCTTCATCTCGCCAGCGCTCTCGGTCGTCCAGTCGTCGGGATCTACGGGCCCACCGATCCCAGCCGCAACGGCCCGTATGGCACGCGCGCCCGCGTCCTGCGCAGCCCCGACAGCCGCCGCGACCACTCGCGCCGTTCCGAACCGGATCCTGGCCTGCTCACCATTGCGCCAGACGATGTTCTCCGCGCTGCCGACGAGCTGCTTGCCGGGGAGAGTGCGCGATGACCGAACGGACTAGCCACATCACTCCTCCAAAGGCTGGAGCCGCGGAGCGGTGGCGGTGGCAGAGGGTTGCACGCCGCATTCGCGTCCCATTAGGTTTTCTCACTGCCGCTGTCTATCTTGTCGAAGTTGTTCGCCGCGCACCGCATCCAATCGCGATCGCGTGGAGCCTGTTGCTGGTTTTGCCCGGCTTGGCATTGCGCGCGCTTGCTTCCGGCACAGTTAAGAAGAATCAGGAGCTCAGCGTCACCGGACCGTATTCGTACACCCGTAATCCGCTCTATCTCGGATCGACTCTGATCGCCGCCGGGTTCGCAGTGGCGTTACTCAGTTGGCCCTTGGCGCTGCTGCTTGCGGTCGGATTTGCCGCAATCTACATTCCGGTCATCGCGTCGGAGGAGCAATTCCTTCGCACCACATTTCCGGAGTTCGACAACTACTGCCGAAACGTACCCCGATTCATTCCGCGCCTGACGCCAGCTAAGTTGCCCACGAAATTGGAATTACCCGCTGTTTCCCAGACAGTTACCAAAGCGGCTACGGGTGGCTTCTCGTTCACCCTTTATCTCAAGCACCGCGAGTACAATTCTGCTTTAGGGGCCGCACTGCTTTACCTGAGCCTGCTCTATCTGCGACCGGTGCTGGAGATTCTTTTCGACCGGACTTGGTAAGCGCTTCTGCGTACTTGAAGTCCAATGAGAATGGGCCAGGTCAGTCCAAGGGGACCGGGCCACGAGGAGCAGTGCCGAACATTGAAGACACGCGCCATCGCAGTCACCCCGTTGTTCGTCCTCATGCTAGCGGCCACAGCGCTCGGCCAGGATCCCGCTATCCTGGTGCCGCCGCGCCCCGGCTTCAGCTTCCCGCAGAAACAGACCCTGACCTATTCGGTCGATTGGCGTGTCTTTCCTGCCGGCACCGCAGTCGTCCACTTTGAGGCGGCCGGCGATCGCGAACGCATCATCGCCTCCGCGTATACCAGCGGCGCCATCAATCTCATCTTTCACGTTGTAGACAACTTCCAAGCCGACTTCGACCTTGCAAAGGGCTGCACCGACGACTTCGACAAGCAGACTGTCGAAGGCCGGCGCCAATTCAACTCCACGCTCCACATTGACTACGCAGCGTCCAAATCGATCCTCGACGAGAAGAATATGGTCACCGGCCAGGCCAAGCATGCGGAGTCTCCCGTGCATGGCTGCCTCACCGATCTGCTGACTGGCGTGTTCTACCCCGGCTCGCAACAATTAGTGGTGGGAAACAGCTTTGTGATTCCCGTAGCCGATGCCCAGCGCACGGTACTCGTGACCATGAAGGTGGAAGGACGCGAAGAGATCAAGACCACGTTGGGCACATTCAAGACGATTCGAGTGCAACCCACCGCCGATGCGGGCGTGGTCAAGAACCGTGGCAACATCTGGATCTGGTACACCGACGACGAACGCCATCTGCCAGTGCAGATGCGCGCGCGGCTGTTCTGGGGAACCATCACCTTCCGGCTCACCGGCAACGAGAACAAGTGAAGAAAAGTCAGTTCATAGTTCGCAGTTCACAGCCTCTAAAGCATCACGCCGGTGCGGCTGTGAACTGCGAACCAAGAACTGCGAACCGCGTTCCGGTGTACACTTTCTCTTCGCGCGGAGAGATCATTCACCCCGCGCGGTGAGGCATTCCATGCGCAATCCATCTCTCCAACCCTGGGTGCCCCCGGTCTCGATTTTGAGACCTGGGATCGCACGAGCCCTCGTCCTTTTGGCTTTCGCACTTGCATTTTTGCCATCTTGTTACGCGCAGGCCGCGCCACCCAAGCGGCCCATGACCTTTGAGGACATGATGCAGATGAAGCGGCTGGGCGATACAGCCGTTTCGCCCGACGGCAAGTGGCTGGCCTATGCCGTTACAAGCGTGGACCTCAACCAAAACACCAAAACAACGGAGTTGTGGCTGCAGGCGATTGCGGGCGGCGAACCGATGAAGATCGCCGTGGCGGAGCCCGGCGACTCGGGCGTGCAGTTCTCGGCCGACGGGAAGAAGATTCTGTTCTTGAGCGGGCGCGATGGGGGGCAACAGATCTGGCTCGCGGATTTCGATTCAACGACTGGCGCGACAAGCAACGCGAAGAAGCTGACGGCGATTACGACCGAAGCCGACAACGCGAAGTGGTCGCCGGATTCAAAGTCGATTGTGTTCACGTCGGCGGTGTATCCCGATTGCCCGGCGATAACGACGGCGGATTTTGACGCCGGAAACAAATGCAACGCGGACAGAGACGCGGCGCTGGCGGCGCGCAAGGTGAAGGCGCAGATCTGGACGCACCTGATGTATCGGCACTGGGACCACTTCACGGACGACAAGAGGCTCCACCTCTTTCAGGTTTCGGTTGACGGAAGTGGAATGCGGGACCTGAGGCCTGGCGACACGCACTATGTACCGCCCGACTATGCGTCGATCGAGCAAGGCTGCGGGTGCGACATTTCGCCGGACTCAAAGGAACTGGCGTTTACGG